>CATLBO010000102.1 GCA_949879025.1 uncultured Hungatella sp.
TTTTAAAGGCAGCGATGCTCATTGTGACAAAAAACTGACGGTGAGAGGCTTTCACTTCCACATCGCCAGTTTTTTTAATTTCCAGTGTATTTTTTCCGGCTTTTCTTTTATCAGCATATCCTTACCTCTGGTTTTATTATATCAAAAAAAGCCAGCTTTTTCTTTTTTTAAAAATCTTTTCTCCCTGTATTCTGTTGGGACAGTCTGCTCAGCCAGGCGTTTTAAAGGGGCGGGACATTTTTATAGGGATATTCACTTAAAGAATCTTCTGGATGAGAAACGGACCTGCCTGATCAAATATGGAGGTCATAGGGCAGCTGTAGAGAGAATTTTCTGTATCAAAAAGAACAATTCTGCGTGATCTGCAGGAATTAGAACAAGCTGGCTTTCCCCTATACTCCCAAGTGGGGGCGGCAGGTGGGTATCATATCTTGAAGGAACGTATTTTGCCGCCTATTACTTTTTCGGAAGGCGAAGCACAAGCTATATTTTTTGCCTGCCAGGCCTTGCAGCTGTATCGTGGCTTGCCCTTTGAACAGGAAACGATATCAGTATTGAAAAAATTTTTGAATTGCCTGCCTTTAAATGTGCTGCATCTTTTGATAAACTATCACCGATAAAATACAAATCCAGCAATTCCGCTTATAAAAATAATCACAATCGGATTCAGTTCCCATTTTCTTAATATGAATAACATAGTTAAAAAAATAAGTAATGCAACCCAATTAAGAGATAAAAGATCTATTTCAGACTTACTGCTGCCATATAATGCTAATAATATAATTGTAGATGCCGCTGAAATTATTAAACCTAATGAAGCGGATTTTAACCCATTCAGTACTTCCAAAACATATGCAGATTTTTGATGTGTTTGAAAAAATTTATATAAAGCCAATGAAATAATAACGCCACAAAATATACACCCAATGGTTGCTGCCAATGCCCCAAGAACTCCACCAATTTGAAGCCCGACAAATGTTGATGTGTTAACAGCCAATGGCCCTGGTGTCATCTGTGAAATTGTAATTATATCTGTAAACATTTTTCCGCTTATCCAGTTGCTTTTTTCTACAACTTGCTCTTGGATTAAAGGGATAATTGCATAACCGCCGCCAATGCTTAATAATCCTATTTTCAGAAATGTAATAAATAGCAGCCACGCCATATTCATCTTGCTTTCCCCCTTTTACAAAGCACTTGGAAAATACATAATAGACAGCAAAAAAGGAGTATCAAAGCCACGTTTATTCCCAATATGAAATTTGCTGTAAATGACAGCGGTATCATGGCAGATAAAAGCAATGACCTTTTCTTTAAAATCAAAGAACTCATATCTATAATTAAATCCACCATTAAAGCGGCTGCACCTGCTTCCATCCCTTTTAAAACTGCCGCAATAATCGTATTAGAAATAAAGATTTTATAAAATGCTGAAACAGCCGTGAGGATAACTAACGGGGGAATGACAGCAGCAATACAGCTTATGGAAGCCCCCGCAATACCGGCTGTTTTGTATCCAGCCAAAGCAGAAAGATTGATTGCAATCGCTCCAGGCGTTGATTGTGCTACAGCAGCCATATTGACTAAATCTTCTTCGCTGAAGCAATGTTTTTTTGCAACAAAAAAGCGGCGAACCATCGGAACTACTATATAGCCGCCCCCAAAAGTAAAAGCGCTTATAAACAAATTGACTGCAAAGAGCCATACATACATTTTCATACCCTTTTTCAAGATAATCTACCTCCTGTTTCGTCTATTATATCTCTTGTTCTGCAATCTGTAAAATGATATAATTTTATATATTCCATCTATTTTATTCATGTGAAAAAGGAGAAGAAATGGTTTTACGATATTTGGAAATTTTAGAGGCAATAGCAGAAACTGGAACATTTACAAATGCAGCCAAAAAGCTATATATAACCCAATCCGCAGTTTCTCATGCGGTGGCAGAACTTGAAAAACAGGCCGGCACAGCTCTCTTTGAGCGTTTGCCAAAAGGAGTTGCCTTAACCCGCTGCGGTGCTTCTCTTTTAGAGGAGTCACGAAGTATTTTAACGGCTTGCAGGAACTTAGACAGAAGAATGAACCATTTGGAAGAAAATACTCCTGTTAATATTGTGTCAAGTATTACGATTGCCTCTTTCCTGCTCCCCGGAATACTTAGGGATTTGAAAACTTCCTTTCCTCAAATTCAGCTTTCTGTCCGGGTTGCAAGCGCAAATACTGCCATCGATATTTTGCAGCGCGGAAATGCTGATATTGCATTTTGGGAAGGTACTGCGCCAGAGGGAAATTTTCAAACGATCCTCTTAGGCTCATATAATTTATGTGCTGCTTGTGCGCCAGATTTTGATTTATCTGTAAAGGCGATATCACCAGACCAATTATGCCGCTATCCATTATTGCTTCGTGAACAGGGAAGTGCAATTCGTGATACGTTAGACAATACTCTTGCGCTTGCCAATTTAAGAGCAGAGCCTGTTTGGGAAAGCGTTAATTCACTTGCCCTTATTAAAGCTGCTGAAGCCGGTTTAGGCATTACGATATTACCAGAAAAATTATTATCGGATTCTTTACTCTTAAAAAAATTACGTCTAATTAGCTTAGATAAAATAGAAATGGAAAATCAGATGCTAGCATTATTTCACAAGGATAAATACATTACAAAACCTTTTCAGATCCTAATAGACCAACTTAAAAATAAAAGTTTCTTTAGCTTGGAATAGTGTGGCGCTGGCGGTCTGACCCTTCTTTTCGATTGCCTGCCCCTTTATTGTACATAGGCATTCCAGCCAGCCGAGTCGTATGGCTGGAAAGTGAAAAAGGGAGGCAGCGCTGTGCTGCTTCCCTATATTATTATTATACGGTAAAAAAGGGCAAAAATCAAGACTTGTATATTTTTGAGCTGAGGGTTATACTGCATAGACGTTGCTGCTTGTGGGGCTATCTTCTTGCCAGGCTTGGCCGGACAAGAAGCATCGGGTATTCCCACAATGTGGAAAAACGGCTGGAAACAGTTTTTACAAGTATGCTGGACGCCTGTTTTCATCCGTTTTCCCGCCCCGTGAACTGTAATGCATATTTCAAGGAGGTATGTGTATGGATGGACAAAATTGGCTGGCATTTATGGACAGGCAGATGTGGATTCAGCAGGTACAGACAGCAAATCAGCGTGCAGAAAAGTTCGGGCTGACATTATCAGAAGATGATATGGAACTTTTGCTTGCGGAAAAGCACAATGTGCTGAAAGCGGAGAGGAGGGTTGAATTTGGAGAGAGTATTCTGCCTAAGATTATAGACGAATTCTGTGACTCGTCTTTTTTGTCGCAGGATAATTATACGGAAACATTAATACGTCTCCAGGAAATATTTTATCTTTATAAAAATGAAATGCAGGATGAGATTACAGATGACGAACTGATTCATTTTATGCAGGAAACATTTGAAACCATATGTTTTGGAGACTTAGATTATCTCGAGGGAACCTGCTTAGATATTTTTGCGCAGGCAGTCAGGGCAGGTTACAGAGGATATGAAAAGACACAGGGATACAAAGAGTTTGAAAAGTTTGATATTGTGCAGAGATGGGATAAGGAACTGTATTTAGAAACATTAAGAGAACTGTGCTGGAGGTAGATTATGAATTATAAAATGGAAGAACTGCTTCCTGTTGTTTCTCAGCTGGCATTGAAATATGGCGGCGGCGAGAGTACATCTATGACCTATGAAAAAGCGCAGACACTTATGGAAGCTGTCTTGTATTGTTTACATGAGTATGATTCTTCCTGCGAGAATGGTCTTATAGATAAAAACATTTCTGTAAAAGAGCAATATAAGATTGGAGCGGAGATTGTATTAAAAAAGGCGGAGGAAATTAAAAAGATTTTCAACAGGCTTTCCTTTCAGTTAGAGGATTTTGGAGTTAAATGCCTGCATGATACTGTGCAAAAAGGTATTCCTGAGTTTTTAAAATGGTATGATATCAGATTTTGCCCCCAGGATACGATTTTGACTTTGGACTATCCGCTGCTGTCAGACATAAGTTCCCTGACAGGCGCAGATGCGGTTTATGAATATATAAAGGCTGTTCAGATTGAGCAGCAGTTTTTAAGTTTGTTTGACAAAGGTTATGTTGTATCGGTTTTGCAGAGATACAGCGTAAAGTACCAGGATATGATAGAAAACATATGCGGTATTGTACTGACAAATGCAATGGGACGCATTGCAGTCAGAAAACCCTTTGACGACACAAAACTTTTACATAAAGAATATGCCTGGCTGTCACAAATATTCAGCGGCAAATCAGTTGCTGATCTTGAGCATATTGTAAAAGGTTTTATAAAAGAGATAACAATCCGGTTTTATGAAAATAACAGTGAGATGCTGGCATACCTGCAGTGTGAGGCCGGCAATGCGGCAGTCAGAATTTATACGGCAAACCAATATGGGCAGTTAAGCAAAGTGTTTGTGTAATCGGTTTTTCGAAAGCCGGGAAAATGCAGGAACGCCTTAGCATTGGCAGCAGAGAGATTTATAGATCCCTTTTGGAATTGGCGCATTATATGAGTGCATGGTAATGAACTTGACAGAATAAAACAGCCAGAAATGCCGCAGTTCTGCCGTCTGCCCCTATTGGGGCTGACGGCAGAAATCAAGAAACATAGCCAGAGTGCTGGAAAGGCGGTTAGAAAAATAGGCGAAACCTACGGTCCTTTTATGAATCGGGGTTCCCAGCTTTACCTGGACCAGCCGTCCGGCCTCCAGATCTTCTTTTACAAATTCTTTGATCACGCTTCCGATTCCCAGTCCGATGCGGGCAAATTCAATCAGCAGATCCATGGTAGTAACTTCCAGCAGATTGTTGGGGGTTATTTGGTTGACAGACAAGTATTCATCAATATAGCGTCTTGTCATGTTGGCCCGATCAAGCAGCATAATATTGCCTGCCTGAAAGACATCTGCATATGCGCCCTCCCTAAGCTTTAAATTCTCCAGATAGGCAGGGGATGCCACGAAAATATCCTCAATCTCCATAATGGGAAGAAACACCAGGTTTTTCTGGGGGCGTGGCTGAGCCACCAGCCCAAGATCGATTTTCTGCTGTTCCAGCATGGAAAGGGTGTGGGTGGTGGACTGGCTTTCAATGGTAATCTTTACATGAGGATACTGCTCTATAAATTTTTTTAAGTAGGACACCATAATATACCGGCACAAAGTGTTGCTGACGCCTATGCGGATATGGCCCATGTGGAACTGTTTGGTACGTTTTAACTCTGATTCTCCATTCTGCAGTTCCTCAAAAGCCCGGCAGGTGTGTTCAAAAAGGATACGGCCTTCATCCGTCAGCTGCACCCCTCTGGAGCTGCGGGTAAAAAGCACAGTATCCAGGCTGTCCTCCAGCTTGCTGATGGCTTTGCTGATAGCCGGCTGGCTGATGTACAGATCTTTGGCAGCCTTAGAAATGTTGCCGGTTTTGGCAACTTCGTAAAATATTTTATATTGAGACAGATTCTGTTCCATGGAGGCTCCTCCGTGTGAGGAAGGCTAGAAATTGGGTCAAGTGCTGTATAGGGCTGCTGCTGTTAGGCCAAGGCAGCCGTGAGGCCTGTTCCTGTCTGGCCAAAACCTTCTGCAAAACGTAATGTATATCTGACGGAAAGCAGGTCATAATCACCCAGTCACCATCTGCCGCTCTCTATAACCAACCGTTATAATAGTTATGAGTATTATATATTGTCATTATAGCAATGTCCGTGGTATAATACAATCATTACTTACCAATTTTTTAAAAATCGGAGGATCATCATGTCTGTCGGTAAAATTTTTAAATTTCACAATGATCTGGATACTGATCAGATCATCGCTTCCCAATATCTGCTGCTTCCCACCATTGACGAGATGAAAGAGCATGCATTTGAATCCCTGGAACCGGATTTTGCGGCTAAAGTAACCCCCGGGGATTTTGTTGTGGGCGGGGAAAATTTCGGCTGCGGCTCTTCCAGGGAACAGGCGCCGGGAGTGCTGAAGGCGTTGGGAGTCCAGGCAGTGGTAGCCAAATCATTTGCGCGGATTTTTTACCGCAATGCTATTAACATAGGCCTGCCGGTGATTGTATGCAGGGAACTGCCTGACGCTGTAAAAACAGGCGATGAGATGGAGCTGTCACTGACAGACGGGACTGCCATGGCAAATGGAAAGTCTTACTCCTGCACCAGGCTTCCTGCTTATATGCAGCAGATTTTAAGCCAGGGCGGTCTGATCGCATCACTGAATGAACAGGCACACTGATGCAAATGCAGCCATGAACCTTTGGCCAATGACTAACGGAAAGAAAGAGGAGACATAATTATGGGAATGACCATTGCTGAGAAAATAATTGCGTTGGCAGCAGGGGTGCCTGAGGCAAAGGCGGGGGACATCCATACAGTAAACCTTGACAGGATGATGAGCAATGACGGAACCACCCACCTGACTGTTGATATGTATCACAACAGATTGAAAGATCCGAGGATTGCGGAACCGAAAAAGATGGTGTTTATTGTGGATCACAATGTGCCCTCAGACAGCCCAAAGACAGCAGCTGCACAAAAGAAGATGAGAGATTTTGCAAAGGAGCATGGCATTGACTTCTGGGAAGGCAAAGGCGTATGCCATCAGATTATGATGGAACACTATGTGTGCCCAGGAGAGCTGATTTTCGGAGCTGACAGCCACACCTGCACTTACGGGGCCCTGGGAGCGTTTGGAACAGGAGTAGGATGTACGGATCTTCTTTACGGCATGGTCACAGGGGCTTCCTGGGTGCTGGTGCCGGAAACCATAAAGTTTAATCTGACAGGAAAACTGAGAGAAGGCGTGTATCCCCGGGATCTGATGCTGACGATTATCGGGAATATCAGTGCCAGCGGCGCCAGCTACCAGGTAATGGAATTCTGTGGAGACGGCGCCAAAACCTTAACCGTGGATGACCGCATGGTTCTGTGCAATCTGGCAGTGGAGGCAGGCGCCAAAACTGCAATTTTTGAGGCGGATGAGATTGCCCTTAACTGGCTGAAAGAGCGGGGACGGAAGCCAAAGGCCGTGTTTAAAAGCGATGAAGATGCAGTATATGTAAAGGAATACACTTTTGATCTGTCTAAAATTGAACCAGTAGCCGCAAGGCCTGATTTTGTGGATGATGTAGTTCCGGCAAAAAAGGTGTGCGGCGTGCGGATTGACCAGGCGTTTCTCGGCTCCTGCAACAACGGACGGATTGGAGATCTGCGGGTGGGGGCTTCCATTGTAAAAGGACGAAAAATCTCTGATCATGTACGGTTTCTGGTAGTTCCGGCAAGCCGCCAGGTATATCTTCAGGCACTGAAAGAAGGCCTTATTGATATTTTTATGGAAAGCGGAGCCATTGTTATGAATCCCAACTGCAGCGTGTGCTGGGGCAGCTGCCAGGGAGTGATTGGAGAAAATGAAGTGCTGATCAGCACAGGCACCAGGAATTTTAAGGGGCGGGCAGGCCATCCCTCCTCCAAAGTATATTTAGGTTCGGCAGCTACGGTGGCAGCGTCAGCAGTAAAGGGAGAAATCTGTACTGCAGATATGCTGCAGGACTGATATGACAGAGGACAGAAGTTACATGACGATATGTGCCGTTGGAAAAAAGCGGCAGAACGGAGTATAGGATTATGGAGAAATTTACCGGAAAGGTCTGGGTTCTGGGGGATGACATTGACACAGACATTATTATCCCAACAGAATACCTGGCTTTAAAGACGATCGAAGACATGAAGCAGTATGGTTTTAGTCCTTTAAGACCCAAGCTTGCAGGGCTGATAGAAAAGGGCGATATTATTGTGGCAGGAAAGAACTTTGGCTGCGGTTCATCCAGAGAACAGGCGCCGGAGGTGATCAAGGCCCTGGGCATCCGGTGCATTATAGCCAAATCATTTGCCCGCATTTTTTTCCGCAATTCCATTAATAACGGACTTCTGCTGATGGAGCAGCCGGATCTTTTTGACCATGTGAGGGAAGGGGAGGAGATTACGGTTATGGTAAACAGCCATGTCTCTTATAATGGAAGAAACTATCCCCTGGCATCCCTTCCTGAGAATCTGGTGGAAATTATAAACGCAGGGGGCCTGGTAAAAGCTATGCGGGTCAGAAACGGTCTGGCAGGATAAAAGTTCTGCAGCATTAGGGAACGATCCGGCGGATAACCGGATGCACAAGCATGGATAGGAACGATCCGGAGAGTACATCAGAAAGAATGGGAGGAGAAAATGGGACAGACCATAGTAGAAAAAATTATTGCCCGCAACATTGGCGCCGGAAGCGTGAAGCCGGGAGATATTGTGACAACTTCTGTTGACAGGGTTATGCTGGATGATATCATGATTCCGTTTATTGCGGATAAATTCCATGAGATGGGGTTTTCAAAAATCTGGAATCCCCATAAGGCAGTGCTGATATATGACCATCTGGTGCCTTCCAGCCAGTTGGACGATATCCGGCACTATAAAGCAGGAGATGCGTTTGCGCTGAAATATGGAATTGAACACGTTCATCGAAGTGATGGCATCTGCCATCAGCTGATGACTGAGGCTGGATATGTAAAGCCTGGGGATGTGGTGTTTGGCACTGACAGCCATACGACTACCTATGGCTGCGTAGGAGCTTTTTCCACAGGAATCGGATACACGGAAATGGCAGCCATTTTGGGTACGGGAAATCTTTGGGTCAAAGTGCCGGAAACCATAAAGATTATCATTGACGGCACGCTGCCGGACAATGTCATGTCAAAAGATGTGATTTTAAGAATTATCGGAGACTTAGGGGCTGACGGAGCCACTTACCGTGCATTGGAATTTGCAGGGGCCGCAGTAGAGCGTATGAGTGTCAGCAGCCGTATGACTATGGCAAACATGGCTATTGAGGCAGGGGCAAAATGCGCCGTATTTACTCCTGATGAAAAGACGGCTGAGTACTGCGGTATTGTGCTTAACGATTTCCAGAGAAATCTTATAGGAGACAAGGATGCGGATTACTGCAGAATCCTTACCTATCATGGAGAGGATTTTGTACCGGTAATGGCCTGCCCCTCCCAGGTAGATAAGATCCGAAAGGTCAGTGAACTGGAGGGACTGCCGGTTGACCAGGTATTTATCGGCTCCTGCACCAACGGAAGGCTGGAGGATCTTAAGATGGCGGCAAAGGTTCTGGACGGAAAAAGCGTGGCGCCATTTGTAAAATTGATTGTGACTCCGGCAAGCCGGAAGGTATATCAGGAGGCAGCCGCCTGCGGAGCCATAAAAACCCTGGTGGAGGCAGGAGCCATGGTAACGCATCCGGGGTGCGGGCTTTGCTGCGGCCGTGCAGGCGGAATCCTGTGCGACGGGGAACGGGTGGTGGCTACCAATAACCGGAATTTTCTGGGACGGATGGGAACATCCAAGGTAGAAATTTATCTGGCATCCCCGGCAGTGGCGGCAGCGTGTGCAGCAGCAGGAAAAATCGTCTCTCCAATATAATAATATAATGATACCAAGTTAACATAAAAAGGAACCGAAAGACAAGGTTCCTTTTTTAATACCTTATCATTTAATATATTTGTAATATTTACGTAACTAAATATATGATATTTTATATAAAAATGAAACATAATTCCTCTCAATTTTTCGTATATATTTAATATATAATTATAAAATGTAAAATTTACCGGCCAAAAAAGTGCCGAAACTAGTCCTGTGTCATTGACTTTTGATAAGACATTCCCATATAATAACCAGGATTACCCGATACTTTTGGCTTAAAGTGGGAGGAAATCCCAATTTTTGCCGTAAATTTTATGAAAAAGTGAGAAAGAAGGGATAATGTGTTCCGTTTTATAAAATCATTGGAGAAAGAGGTTTATACAGCCGCCATACTGGTTCTGGTCATAATAGGGCTGACCACTGAGGGGTTCGGAGGAGCCGGAAGAAGCGCCATGGCTGCTATGGCTGAGACACCTGCAGCGGTGCGGGAAGAAGAAAGAGGTGTTTCCGGAAAACAAGCAGGAAAGGCTCTCAATGCAGGCAAAGATCCTTATAAGACAGTGGGAGAAGGTTCAGAAACATCATTACAGGCAGGTTTCCGGGAAACGGATAATGAAATTTCTCAGACAGCTAATACGGACAATATTGAGTACGGGCAGCAGGTAGTTGGGTACTTTTTAGAAAAGGAAATAAAGCAGCGGCAGGAAGAGGAGCAAAAGCGTGTTGCTGCCAGAGAATCAGAGGAGGCAGCGGCAGCAGGGGAGAACTTCTTAAACCAGCAGGATTACCAGGTTCTTTTAAAGATTGTGGAGGCTGAGGCAGGGGTCTGTGACGACAGGGGAAAGATCCTGGTAGCTAATGTGATCCTGAACCGGGTGAAAAGCGACGAGTTTCCCAATTCGGTTACCGAGGTAGTATATCAGCCCTCTCAGTTTTCCCCAGTGTCCAATGGAAGCATTAATACATGTAAGGTTACCAGCGAAACAGTGGAAAGCGTTAACAGGGCTTTAAAAGGGGAGGACTATTCTCAGGGCGCTTTGTTTTTCATGAACCGGTCAGCTTCCCGCAGCGGGGCAGTTCGGTGGTTTGACGGGCGGCTGACCTATTTGTTCAGATACCAAGGCCACGAATTTTTTAAATAAGGGATTGTGGAAGCCATGGCTTTTGGTGTATACTTAAAGGTGAAAATTACATGGAAACGTGATGCGAAGGAGGAAAAACAATGATATTCGATTTAGCGACAAACCTGGATTTTTACAGAAATTTAGGCATTGAGGGAAGATATGCCAAGGCAGTGGATTTTTTAAAGAGCCACGATTTAAAAAGCCTGGAAAACGGCAAATACGAGATTGACGGCAAGAATGTATTTGCCAATGTAATGGAATATGACACAGTGCCGTGGGAGGAAGCATCTTATGAGGCCCATGAAAACTATACGGATATTCAGTTTATAATTGAGGGCTGCGAAGTTATGACCTATGCCCCCGTAGCCCAGCTGAAAGTTTCAGTTCCCTATAATGCGGAGAAAGACGTAGCCAAATATGATAATTCTGTAGCAGGGCTACGGGTTGCAGTGCATGCCGGGGAGTACATGATCTTTAACCCCTGGGATGGGCATAAGCCAAAGGCAGCAGACGGACAGCCTGCTCATGTAAAAAAAATCGTTGTTAAAATCAAAGAAAATTAAGAAAAAGCCCCTTCTGCCCTGGATAACAGGAAGAGGGGCTTTTTCAGCCTATTGAGCTTGAAAAGAATGGTTCAGATGCCTTCATGTTCCAACAGCTCAAAATACTTATTATGGGCTTCTTTGTACACATGGTTAAATTCTTCGTCCCGCCCGGAATGGAGCATGGAAATATAATTATGTATCTGATGATTGATCACCGGCGTTGCCCTCGCCACAGTTGCTACGCCCATATTGGAACAGACATCAGAGATGCGCTCTGCTTCCGAAAGCAGATTGAAAAACTCCGAACCGTTGAAAACGCCGCAGTCTCCTCTGCGGAGCCGATCCAGGTGGTGTTCTTTTAACACATTTACCATATCATCCACAACCTGCTCTAAAGGCTCAATGCAGCGGGCTTCTGTCAGGTTCTGTTTCCGGAATGCTTCATTGGTGTGATCCAGAATGGTGT
>CATLBO010000103.1 GCA_949879025.1 uncultured Hungatella sp.
TCATAACTATATCCTGTCAGCTCATATTCTTCCCCTATAACATCATTACCTTGGTCGTCAATCATCTTCTTTTGACTTCCGGTAAAGACAATTGCCGTATGATTTTTCTCCCCTGGATTTCCGTTAAAGGGAGACGCATCATCATATATGCAGGGAATGATGAACTGGCCGGAAACATCCACATAGCCGCATTTTCTGCTTTCCTTGTCCCTGACGCAGTATAAGCCTCTTTCTGTTCCATCTCCGATGAAATCGTATTGCTCGTCCAGTATCCACTCTCCCTGTGTATTAATATATCCACGCCTTCCATTTGAAATCGAGAACGCCGCTCCCGATTCAAAGCCCTTCGTATTCTCGTATCTGCATGGAATTACCACTTCTCCCTTTGAGTTCATATATCCAAATAAATGCACATCTTCGTCCTTCACACGGCATAAGCCATGGAAAAATCCCCAATCAAGCCAATACTTCTCGCTTACCTCCAAGATTTTATTTCCATCCAGGTCATAAACATTCCTACCGTCAATATTTAATCCTGTATCTCCCACCTTGTTGGTATCTTCCGTGCCTTTTAAAACAGAACGTATCTTCCCGTTCTCATACAGCACTGCATGATACTCCTTGTCACCTTTATATCCGCTCTCTTCCCATTCACTGTAATAAATCAATACATAATATTTTTCTCCATCTATATGTATTTCTTTTATCTCAAAGTGGTCTGTTTCCGTTTCCTTTTTTAGAGCATATAGAAGTTTTAAATCCTGATTTTTTACGAAGGCCTCTGTTTCCTCCATAACCTTTGCAGGCTCCACAATCTGTATCTTGCCATTCCACAAAATATTTTCCTCACCGCCAGCTTCCTGCGCCCCTGATCCATTTTCATCCTCTTCTTCCGCTTCTGGGATAAAATAAGATGATGGAATATTAGATACCAATTCTTCAATCTCTAAAATCAAACCCGCTACAGCCTCGTCATCCTGTTTTTTCCACAGCAAATCCATCAAATCCCAATATTCTTCCTCTGTCATAGGAGCCAGGTGCAGTATCCTGTCCCTGACAATTCTGCCTAAAAGCAAATACCCTCTGGTATCCCCCTCGTCCAGTTCCATTGCCGTCCTGCAGTCTGATACAGCCTCTTCCCATTGCTCCATTCCAGCATAGGCTTCCCCACGTCCAAGAAAAGCCTCCTCACATTTCGGGTCAATTTCAATGCATTTAGAAAATCCGACTACTGCTTGCTCATACTCCTGATTTTCCAGATATCTTTGTCCCAAATTCAAATTTTCCTCTATCTCACTGTGCTTATTTTTACATCCCGAAAAAATAAGCAGCATGCCAGCCCACAGCCATGCCAGTTTCCACAATCTGCGCATTCTCTTATCCCCTCAATATTTATTTCTCATCTGTTCCTCGATTTTTCGTCTCCGTTTCCCTGCGGTTGTCATAAGCCAGACAGCAAGCCCAATTCCTAAGCCTGCTATTGCTGCCCCTCCCACAGCCATCACCGCCCCTGACGTCATTCCCAATGGGAACATTGCTCCCCAATTCATCTTCCTGCTTCCTTCACTCATTATCCTGAAACCAACCGCCCTCTTCCAGATCTTTCAGCATGGTTCTTAGCATTTCCATTTCCGTATCCCCTTCCAAGCCTTGGCTTTCATACAGTTCCTCGGCTCTTTGGCAGTTTTCCTGATTCCATTCCAAAGCTCTCACAAAGCAGCCCGTGGCTTCACCTGTCCGTCAGGATTTGGATTATCAATTACAATCTGGTTGTCCATATGCGTACCAATATGGAGCTGTACATCCTCAAAAACGTTATATTTCTTAAAAATACATCGATCCTGGGTGTAGGCTTCCGTAAAGATATATCCCCGCTTTCCATCTCAAAAAGCTTCTGGTATCTTCTGGCCTTAATTTTCCATTCCCCGTTTTCTGCCTCAATGCCAAGAATCTTCCGTTCCGGATCTGTAATTTCTTTTTCCCAGTCCTCAATCCAGTAACGTCCCCGAACTTTTTCTGGCACCAGTTCCCCATACATATTAACTTCACATATTAAAGTGACCAGCATTTTTCCATCCTATGTATACTTTTAATCTTATTTTATAAAAATAATATTTATAGTATATATTCACCAATATTTTAAGTCAATAGTCTGTTGTTTATTTTAAATAATACTTATAGTATTTATTTCAGATAAAGGAGGGATTATATGCCTATTACCATAGAATTGGGCCTGCGAATCCGTGCAATAAGAAAATCCCGCAGTTTAAGCCAGGAACAGTTAGCAGAGCTTTCCAGTCTTCACCCCACATATATCGGTCAGCTGGAACGGGGTGAAAAAAATGCCACCCTTGAAAGCATATGCAAAATTTCAAATGCCTTTCACATATCTCTGGAAAAATTATTCGAAGGAATAGAAATCAAAGAAGCAGATTATAATAATGAAGCTTTGCAGATTTACCATCAGATTATATCTCTCTCAGCGGAAAAACAGCAGACTGTCTGCAGCTTATTCCGAATACTGCTTAATTTCGTTGAATCCTATTGATTCACAATTTAATGCATAAGAAGCTGCTGCACCTGATGCTCTCAGCTTTTCAGTACAGCAGCTTCCTTTCCTATGGGTCTATATTCAATATAAGGAGCCTTTTCTCCGAAGATGCAGACTATTTCTTTTTCTTCTTAATAATAGAATAAATTGTGAATGCTGCAACTACAACAAAAGCAATATCAAGCACTATTTTTGCAGTTTCATACATGGCTGATTACCTCCCTTCTGTCTCTTTCACAGATGTCTGCTGCTGCCAAAACGCCTTACCCGTCATTAAGGTTCTGTCAGCTTTATTTTCCTCAGGCATGCTCTCTTAAAGGGCATGCCCGATTCTCTTATGTTCCGTCCCCGCTGCCAGCCTAATTCCCCTGAATATAAGCTGCTGCCTCCTGTCCAGAGATCCTTCCGAACACTACAGACTGGGAATAGCCGCCGCTCTGCCAGGTCACTTCCCCTGCTCCGTACAGCCCGTCCACTACGCTGCCGTCTTCCCGCAGGATCTGAGCATGTTCATTAGCAGATACGCCGCCTTTGGTCATATGGACTGCAGACTCGATCTTGGACGCATAATATGGTCCTTCCGGCAGAAGAGCCCGCTCCGGCGTATGGCCGAACTCATCCGCTGCCCCGTCTTCTGCATTCTTGTTATAGGCCTCAATAGTCTTCACAAAATTCTCTTTGTTTACGCCCATCATATCCGCCAGTTCCTCCCAGGTAGCAGCCTCAATAAACTTGCCGCCCTTCACCTGCTTCCTTACATTGGCGTTGTCCTCAACCTTCTTGGTGTCCACCACCATCCAGGTCATATCCTGATCAAGGATGGCTGTGCCCATCTCCAGCCCGCCCAGACGCTCATTGACAAACCGCTCCCCGTTTCCGTTCACATACACGCTGCCTGCGCCGCTGTTAGTCAAATCTCTGGAAGGAATCAGAATAGTGGGGATAACCCGGATAGTATCCATATGTTCCAGCTTAAACCCGTATTTCTCAAATACAGGAACAAAATCACCGGTAGCACCCATCTGATTGGACGTGTTCAGCACCTCATAGCCAGGAGCATACTTAGCCAGCAAATCCTTATTATAAGAAAATCCGCCGGTGGCGATAATAACTGCATCCGCCATAATATTATACTTCTCTGCCTTAGACTCCACTGTAACACCTACCACCTTGTCGCCGTCAAAAATCAGATCCGTGCCTTTTGTACCTGTGCGGATTTCCACCCCAAGCTTCTTGGCCTGAGCCTCCATGCCGTCCTGAATCGCTTCGCCTGCATAGTTGTCCTTATCCTTCATGTGGTTTCTTCCGCCGTAATTGTGGTTTAATTCCACCCCAAAGCTTCTCAGCCATGCGTCAATGACAGATTCGCCCTCAGCCCACACCTGCAGCCTCTCCAGCGTATTGCCTGCGTCCTTCATATCCTCAATAAACTTTTCAACAGAGTCTTCAACCCCATTGGCCTTCTGTGCTTCGGAGTTAAACACATCATAAAAATTCAAATCAAATTTTCCGTTGCCGCTTAAAATATCCAGCTTCTCCACAACCAGCACATCCTCAAGCCCGTTTTCCTTGGCTGTAATGGCAGCGCCCAGGCCTGCCGGGCCTCCGCCTACAATCACAAGCTGAGTATGTACGTCCTCCCCCTGAACCTGCTCCGTGGCCGGCCCCTGGGTGGCAAAAGTAATCTCACCAAATTCAGTCCCCTGCTCCTTCATGGCCTCTGCCACTGCCGCTTTCACTGCATAGGAAGTAAAAGTGGCTCCGGTCACGCTGTCCACCTCCGGGCTCTGAGCCTCCAAAATACGCTCCGTAATAATAGGAAGCGCCCGGTTAAACACAACTGAGCTTTCATGGTGGGACACAACCTCAATATCCTCCATCTTGCCGTCGGTTACTGTAACCTTTACCTGCATCTCTCCGCCGAATCCATTGCCCATGCCTTCAAAAGTTCCTGAAGCCGCCTCTTCAGCAGAAGATTCCGGTTCTGTCTCCGTCTCTGCAGCCGTTGTCTGAACTTCCGTGGTTTGGGACTCCTGGACAGCCTCCGTAGCAGGCTGTGTCTCCCCTCCTGATGAACAGGCAGTCATGCCCACTGCTGCCGTGACGCAAAGCGCCAATACTCTTTTCTTCATAATGCTTACCCCTCTTCTTTATATTTTGACACCGCCTGGCGGAAATAACCGTAAAGCCAATTCTGGCTCAAGCACCAAATTCAGGCTCTGCCTCCAGCCTTAAATCAGCCATTAGCTGGTGCTGCCTTCCTTGACTTTGCCGCATTCATCCACCTTGCAAAAACAGCGCCAGGTTATGGCGTCTGCAAAACGCCTGCCCTGCATTTCATGCCAACATTATACTATCTTTCCCCCTTAAAAGCAAGGGAATGCAGCCATGGTACGCTCCGGCGCCGCTATGCTTCGCAAAAAAGCCGGGCTGGAAGCCCCTCTCGGTTTCCGTCCGGCCCTTTTAACCATTTCATCACTAACATCCTAATCTCATCAAATCCCCTTAAATATCCAGCACATAGGCTGTAATCAATTTCGCCGTATTCTCGATCCCATCCATATGGCATCTCTCCATGCCATGGCTTCCGAACACCGCCATTCCAAATGCCCCAGCCGCCAGGTTATTTCCGGCCTTCAGCGCCGCATTGGCATCTGTACCGTACCGGTAGAAAATATCAATCTCATACTTGCACCCGGCCTTTTCAGCCTGATCAATAAGCCGGTTGGTCAGGGCCCTGTCATACGGCGTTGAGGCGTCCTTGCGGCAGATGCTGACCGAATGCTCATTTCCGTCATAATCCGGCCCAATGAGCCCGATATCAACAGCTACAAACTCCTCCACTTCCGGCGGGACATAAGTCCCTCCAAGCCCGATCTCCTCAAAATGGGGAAATGCCAGAAGCGTCCTGTATTTAGGCTTCTGCCCATGATCCGACAGATACTTTAACATTCCAAAAGCCGCTGCCACAGCTGCTTTATCATCCAAAAACCTGGATTTCACAAACCCCTTTTCTGTACACTGAAAATGGGGTTCCGGATAAATAATATCCCCATGGCGAATTCCCAGGGCCTTCACTTCATCCTTAGTATGAACATCCTCATCCAGGCTGATGATCATGGTATTCTCATTTCTTTCCAAAGTCTTGGCATCATCAAACACATGAACCGAGTGTGACTGGCAAGCCATAATTCCGCTGTATTTCTTCCCTTCCCTGGTAACTACATGCACAGTCTCCCCCTCCAGGCTGGGAAAATTTAATCCTCCCAGCTGGCGCACACGGAGACATCCGTTGTCATCAATCCTGCGCACCACCATACCAAGAGTATCCAGATGGGCTCCTACCATAACGGTCTTCGAATTGTCCTCCCCTTCAACAGCAATATAAGCCGTATGCTTCCTGTCATAAGTCACCTTCTGCCCAAGCATCTCTGCATACTTCTCAATTACCGGGTTAATCTCCTCATAGTAGCTAACCGGGCTGGGCGTATTAATAATCTCCTCAAGGCACTTCAGCACAAACTCATTATCAATCTTATATTCCACCATAATGTCTCCTAATCTTAAGCCGCCATCACTTGCCGGCTATTTAATTTCTGTTCCATGTAACCTAATATCTCTGTCCAGTCAGAAGGCAGGCCAAAACCGCCTTCCCTAAAACTCCCCGCTGAAATGGCAGGCCACAAAATGTCCTGGCTCGTTTTCCTTAAGTTCTGGCGTTCTTTCAAAGCACTCCGGCTTGGCATATTCACATCTTGGCGCAAACCTGCATCCCGGTTTCGGATCAATGGGAGATGTGATCTCCCCCTTAAGCAGGATTCTTTTCTTCTTCTCCCCCAGCTTCGGCACCGGAATGGCAGACAGAAGCGCCTTGGTATAAGGATGGGTAGGATGCTCAAACAGTTTCTCTGAAGAAGCGTGCTCCACCACTTTTCCCAGATACATAACCATAATTTCATCGGAAAAATAATTCACCACAGACAAGTCATGAGTAATAAAAATATAAGTAAGCCCCAAATCGTGCTGCAGCTGCTTCAGCAGATTTAAGATCTGAGCCTGGATCGACACATCCAGGGCTGACACCGGCTCATCGCACACAATAAACTTGGGCCTCATTGCCAAGGCCCTGGCAATCCCAATCCTCTGCCGCCTTCCGCCGTCCAGTTCATGGGGATACGTATTCACAAGCCTTTCAGAAAGCCCCACCAGCTCCATCAGTTCCAGCACGTGCTCCTGCTGCTCTTTCTTGTTTTTATGTACCTTATACAGCCGCAAAGGCTCGCCGATGATCTCGCTGACTGTCTTGCGGGGGTTCAGAGAAGCAAAAGGGTCCTGAAAAATAATCTGCATTTGAGAACGAAGATGGCGCATTTCCTGATTGGAAACTTTTGTAACATCCTTCCCCTCAAAAAACACTTCCCCGCTGGTAGGCTCATGAAGCCGCAGAATGGCCCGTCCCGTAGTGGATTTTCCGCATCCAGACTCTCCCACCACTCCTAAGGTCTTTCCCCTCTCCAAAGTAAAGGTTACATCGTCAACTGCATGAAGCACCCCATTGGGAGTATTAAAATATTTTTTTAGATTCCTTACGTCTAACAGGACATCACTCATTGCCGTCACCTCCTAATGTCACTCCTGTTCCCTCCTCATAAGCCAGGCAGGCTACCAGATGGGTATCCGAAAGCCTTGTCACCGCCGGAACCCGGCTCTTGCAGATATCTTTACAGTACTTGCACCTTGGGTGGAACGTACATCCGGAGGGCAGATCCGTAGGATCGGGCATTAACCCCGGGATTGGCTTTAACTGCTCCTGCCTGTTCTCAATATTAGGTAAAGAACCAAAAAGCCCCTCCGTATAAGGGTGGCTGGTAGACTCAAAAATGTCCTCCAAAGTGCCGTGCTCCACAATGCGCCCTGCATACATAATGCTCACATCATCGCAGACCTCCGCCACAATGCCAAGATCATGGGTAATCATCAGCATGGAGGTTCCGTACTTTTCCCTCAGCTTCTGCATCAAATCCAGCACCTGTGCCTGAATCGTCACGTCCAGGGCCGTAGTAGGCTCGTCAGCAATCAGGAGATGGGGATTGCACACCAAAGCCATGGCAATAATCACCCTCTGCTTCATGCCGCCTGAAAACTGGTGGGGATACTCCGTGCTCCGGTTTCCTGGAATCCCAACCATCTCCAGCATGGCCTTCGCCTTCTCCAAAGCGCCCTTCTGATCAATCTTCTCATGAAGCTGGATAACCTCTGCAATCTGATCTCCCACTGTCATAACCGGGTTAAGGGATGTCATGGGGTCCTGAAAAATCATAGAAACCTGGCTGCCCCTTATAGTCTCCATCTCCTTCTCACTGAAGGCAAACAGATCCTTGCCCTCCAGAGTAATGGTCCCTCCTGTGATCTCGCCCGGCGGGTCCGGCACCAGACGGAGAATGGACAGAGCCGTGGTGGTCTTGCCTGCGCCGGTCTCTCCCACCAGCCCCAGGGTCTTTCCCTTCTCAATAGACAGATCAATTCCGTTAACCGCCCTCACCACGCCGTCTACAGTCTTAAACTGAACCTCCAAATCTTTTATATCTAATGTGTATTTTACGTCATTTTCTGCCACTTTCCTGCCTCCTTACTTTAAAAATCCGCCGCCGTTAGGCGGCATGCATTCAGGGATGCCAAATGCGCCCGCCTGTCTTTTATGGGCAGTGGTACATCTGCTGCCGGGCGCATGCAGGTTTACTTTAAAAATCCGCCGCCCCATAAAAAACTACTGTTTTAATCTGGGGTCAAGGGCATCCCGAAGCCCGTCGCCGAGCAAGTTCAGCGCCAGGATGGTAATAACAATGGCAAGGCCCGGAAACAAAGTCAAATGCACTGCATCCCTGAGGAAATTGCGCCCGCCTGAAAGCATTGCGCCCCACTCCGGGTCAGGCGGCTGAACACCCAGACCGATAAAGCTTAAGGACGCCGTAGACAAAATGGCGCTTGCCACGGATAATGTCACCTGCACAATAATAGGAGCCATGCAGTTAGGGATAATCTCCCGGAAAATCGTAGTCATGCTGCTGGCGCCGATTGCCCTGGAGGACTCTACAAATTCCTGATCTTTCACGCTCATAACCGCCGCCCGGACAATTCTGGCGTAGTTAGGAATACCTGAAATCCCGATGGCAAGCATGACGTTGATCAAGCTGCTTCCCAGCGCCGCTACAATAGTCATAGCCAGCAGTGTGCTGGGCACTGCCAGGAATATATCCATGACACGCATAATAACATTATCAATCTTTCCGCCGTAGAACCCGGCAAACGCCCCAAGGCAGCCTCCTGCTATCAGAGAAACCGATACGGAAATCAGCCCTACCACCAAAGACACCCTGGAGCCATGAATAATTCTGGCAAAAATATCCCGTCCGAACTCGTCAGTCCCAAACCAGTGCTCTGCACTTGGCCCCTTTAAACGGTTTGCAATATTCTGGGCGACAACCTTGGTTTCATAATCTGCGATCACATCGGCAAAGACCGCACACAATACCAACACGATCAGAATCGCCAGCCCTAACATGGCCATCTTGTTTTTTGCCAGGCGCTGGCATACTTCCATGGCCATAGAACGTTTCTTTGCTTTCTTATTTTCCACTGCTGTCACCTCCTTATTTGTATTTTGATTTTATTCTCGGATCTATGTATGCGTAAAGGATATCCACGCACAAGTTCACGATGCTGAAGCATATGGAAAAAATAATCACGCACCCCAGCACTGCCGGAGTGTCTTTCGCCTTAATGCTGTTAACCAGAAAGGTTCCGACTCCCGGCCAGGAGAACACAGCCTCCGTCAGCACGGCGCCGCCAAGCAGGGAGCCGAACTGAAGCCCGATAACCGTCACCACAGGAATCAGGGCGTTTTTCAAAGCATGTTTATAGATAACGTTTCTGCTGTTAACCCCCTTTGCCTTTGCCGTGCGGATATAGTCCTGGCGGATCACCTCCAGCATGGAAGATCGGGTCGTCCTGGTTATGTTGGCCATACAGCCGGTTCCCAGGGTAATGACCGGAAGCACCAAAGCCTTCCACCCCTCAGATCCCCCGGACGGAAACCATCTAAGATGAAGGGAAAAACCGATAATCAGCATAAGTCCCAGCCAGAAGTTTGGGGTAGCCACCCCCAAAAGTGCAAAAACCATGCTGACGCTGTCTATAAGAGAGTACTGCTTTGTAGCAGATATGATACCGATGGGAATCGATAAAACCACGGCAAACACCATACCCCAAAATGCCAGTTTCAATGTGTCCGGAAATCTTGACATAACTTCCGTAAATACGGAACGGCCTGATTTGTAAGACGTTCCCAAGTCTCCGTGGGCCAGGCCCATCATATAACGCCCGTACCGGATCAGCACCGGGTCATTAAGGCCTAACTCTTCATTCAGCGCTTCGATAGCCTCAATAGGGGCATCCTCGCCAAGAATTGTCCTTGCCGTATCTCCTGGAGCCAGTGACATAATAAAGAAAACCAGGAAGGATACACCTATTACTACCGGAATTAACATGATAAGACGTTTGATGACGTATTTATGCATGGTGAATTCCTCCTTGTATAGTTATGTGCGTTGATTTAATGACATCTGTACGCATCCAGCGTACGTCTGAAATATAATGATATCACCAGCCATAGGCTGGTGACGCAAAAAAGCGTCTCAGAACAGCCTGTCCTTTTGGGCCAGGCCATTCTGAGTCAAAAATTTTCTCAATCGAAAATCTGTTTTTCTCTCGGATGCAGCAGTCTCCATATGCTTTCCTGCCGCTAAAGCAAAAGACTCAAGCCATCAATAATGAACGCTGTAGAAGTCATGCATCTGGATTGAAGACGGGTTCACTCCTTGTAAGTTGGCATTTCTTGCAATAAGGCCTGTCTGGGCAAACAGCGGAACCCAAACCGCATCATCAGAAACCGTCTTTAAAATAGTCTCATAATCTTTCTGTACTGCTGCCTTATCGCTGTTTACGGCTGCATCATCTACCAGCTTGTCCACTTCCGGATTCATATAGAAAGAGCGGTTTCCGCCTGCTCCTGCATTGCCTGAAGTAAACAGAGGGCGATAGGTATTATCCGGCTCTGCGTTGGCCACCCATCCAGCTATACAGGAATCATGCTCGCTGTTTCCGGTTTTCTCATAGAAGGTGGAAGCCTCCATCTGCTCGATATTCATGGTAATTCCCAGCTCAGCCAGGTTAGCCTGGATAACTGTGGCGCTGTTGGCACGCTTTGCATTGGACACGTAGCAGTTGAACGTAAAGCCACTGCCGTAGCCTGCCTCTTCCAAAAGAGCCTTTGCCTTCTCCACATCATAGTCATACTTTGTAACCACGTCATAATATCCGATAGCTGCTTCGCCGATATAATTGTCAAAAGCCTTTCCCTCACCATTAATAGCGGCAATGACCACATCCTCTTTATTAATAGCATGACTTAAAGCCTGTCTTACTTTTAAATTGTCAAAGGGAGGCTTCGTCTGATTAACCGTAAAGTAATCCACATGGGTGGATGGATACTCATCAAGGGCCAGCTTGTCATTATCCCTGATCTTTCCTGCATCCGTAAACGGCACGTCAATCAAAAGATCCAGCTCTCCGTTCTCCAAGGCAATGGTTCTTGCAGAATCTTCAGAAATCACCTTGAATACCAGTTTATCATTCTGAGCCATGCGCTGGGAATCAAAATAGTCCGGATTTTTTACCAGCGTAAAAGAAGCGCCGGGAGTCCAGTTTTCAAATTTATATGGGCCTGTTCCCATAGGCTCATCTTCAATCTTCTTGCCGTCTGCCAAAAGCTTCTCCACATGAGCCTTGCTGAAAATAGCGCAGCCGGAATGATTCAGGGAAGAAATCAGGGCATTGGAAGGCGTATTCATATGGATCACAAAATGCGTGTCATCCTTTACTTCAACAGAATCAACCATGGAAACCAGATGTCCTACCTTAGGGGATTCTTTCTGGCTCTCCAGGGAATACTTTACATCCTCTGCAGTAAGAGTGGAGCCGTCATGGAAT
>CATLBO010000104.1 GCA_949879025.1 uncultured Hungatella sp.
TCACTCCCAGTCCAAATGCATAGAAAAACTGAAAAAAATTCCCATGGGCAATTCCAAATAAAAACCCAGACACCAGCATGGCTGTCCAGTCACCGTATCCGGCAATCCTGTCCAGAAGAAATTTGCGGAAAACCAGCTCTTCCATAACAGGGGCTATGACAACAACCGCCGCAATTAAAATCCAAGGCTCCATGGACGTAACCAGCGTGTTCAATTCATTGAGAATAGGTTCCCCCTTTACCATTCCTGCCAATGCCATAAGGATATTTCCGATGATATTTCCTATATACAAAACACCCATAGCCACAACAAGGATTCCGCATAATTTTCCGAAGCTCCAGGATTCCTGGCCCACATTTCCCCGCTTTGGAATCCATCTTGTGAAAAAGGCTGTCAGAGGAACCCCTATGGGATACATGCTCAAAATGCCTGCAAGCATATAGATTCCGTCATCCATATGGGAGGCGATCCCTGTCACCATCAAAATCGTCATAATAGCCAGCTGGGACAAAGGGGCTATAATTAAATAAAACGAATACACAAGTCCTACCCGTGAAAAACACCGCCTTATTTCTTTTAATGTCTGTTTTTCATAGTTCAGGTTCCGGTTTTCTCCTCCCTGATCCCATGTGCCGCCATTGCTGTTTCCATAGGGGCTGTAGTTCGGGTTCTGATAATCCATTTCTTTTGTTCCCCTTTTCATGTGCTTTATGGTTTTCTCAACGTCGATGCTTCTATTATAACGGTATCACTTGGGTTTGTCATGTATTTTTTATTTCTTGTCCTTATGAGCCGGAAGACTGGTATTTTTTTATGCCGACTCTCCAAAACCCATAACAAGGAATCACAAACCAAAAAGCCAAAAGCGGCACAAACATCCACCAGGCCTCTGTCCTTTTCCCCAAAAGGAACAAAAGGGGGTAATGCTGCACCAAAGCATAAGGTATCACAAAGGTGCAAAATTGCAGAAGCCTTTTTCCATACGCCCCCACCGGATATTTGCCGAATTCCCTGGCCCCGTCCGTAAAAATATTCATGATCTCCAAGCTTTCCAATGTAAAAAAGCACAAAGCCGCTGATGCCAAAAAGATGCCGAAAAACACAGCGGTGCCACCTGCAAGCATGAATACCACCGTAAGTGCTTTAGGAATATCCCAGCAGATGCCGCCTGCTTTAACTCCATATGCAAACATAACCACTGCCTGCAGCATTCTCCCTATGCGGGTCAGGTCAAACCTGCTTCCCAGTACCTGCAGCACAAGCCCTCTGGGCCTTACCATGACTCTGTCAAATTCTCCCTTTCTCACCATGGAAGAAAATGTATCAAACCCTCTGGCAATGCACTCTGCCAGAGAAAATTCCATGAGAAAAATCCCAAAGCATAAAATCACCTGGCCGTAAGTAAATCCTCCCACTGCCGAAAACCTCTGAAACATAAAAAACATTCCCAGAAACACATTAAACGACACCAGAAACTGTCCTGTAACCGCCAAAAGAAAAGATCCTTTGTACTGCATCATGCTCTTCACATGGATCGAAACATAATGGCCATACAGCAAAACCGCAGCTCTCATTATCTCATCCTCCCTGCACTGTAAGTTTTCTCTCTGCCCTGGCCATAACCGCCCAGCCTGCGGCCACAAGAACCGCCAGCCAAAATGCCTGAAGCATTACGGCCCGCAGCGCCCCATTTCCCTGCAGATCCCCGCTGTAAATCCGCAGAGGAACGTTCTGCATTGCAGCAAAAGGGAGAATCTCCATGACCTGTTTCATTTTATCCGGAAAAAACGGCAGAGGGATGATAGCTCCGTTAAAAAAATCCATAGCCGATGTGACCAAAAGCCGAAGCCCTTCCGGAGAGATAGTAAAAAATGTGACAGCATAAATAAGGGTTCCAAAAGCCACAGTCACCAAGACCCCCAAAATCATAGCCCCAAGAAACAAGGCAAACCTTCCGGCCCCTTTTGGCGCCTCCAGCCCGTAAGGCCCAGGCAGCAGGACAGCAAACAAAATCACAGGAAGGCACCGGAGAGCTGCCCTGGAAATACGCATAGCCATAGCCCTGGCAAACAGCATGGGGTAAATCTTCATAGGGCGGCACATCTCATAGGCAATGTTTCCGTCCTTAATGGACTCAAATACCTCAGGTTCCAGCATCCACGCTGCAAATAGAGCCAGAAACGCCTGCTGAAGCCACACATAACTGATGATCCCTTCTATAGTCATCGGAAACTTTCCTGGTTCTTCTCTGTAAAAAGCCAGGAACATGGCAATCTCCATTCCTCCCCACACAAACTGGGTGGCAATCCCAGCCCAGGCAGCTGCCCGGTAAGAAAGCCCCATGGAAAAACGGAGCCGGAAAAAAGAAAGATACTTTTTCATTTTCCCACCTCCCTATATGTTGTAAGCCCGGTAAAGCTCTGCCACTGTCTCGTCAATATTTTCTCCGCCCTGCCGGATCTGCTCCAGATTCCCATCCATCAGGACCCTGCCTTTCCCGATTAAAATAATTCGGCGGGTCAGAGCCTCAATATCCTGCATATCATGGGTGGTCAGAAGAACTGTTGTTTTATGTTCCCGGTTCTGTTTTAGTATAAACTCTCTGACTGCCAGCTTGGATACCGCATCCAGCCCTATAGTAGGCTCGTCCAGAAACAAAAGCTTGGGACTGTGAAGCAAAGAAGCGGCAATCTCGCAGCGCATCCTCTGTCCCAGTGAAAGCTGCCTGGCTGGCGTCTTTAACAGCTCCTTCAGATTTAAAAGCTCTGTAAGCTCCTCCAGATTATGATTATAAGTTTCTTTTGAAATGGAATAAATGTCTTTTAACAACTGGTAAGAATCAATGATCGGAACGTCCCACCACAGCTGCGTTCGCTGTCCGAACACAACTCCTATTTCCCTTACATGGTTTATTCTGTCTTTCCACGGAGTCCTGCCGTTAACAAGGCATTTCCCCTCATCTGGTGTGAGTATTCCGCTTAGAATTTTGATTGTAGAACTTTTTCCTGCTCCGTTAGGGCCAATATACCCTACCATCTCTCCATCTTCAATGGTAAAGCTTACATGATCCAACGCTTTAATTGTCTCATATTTCCTGTTTAGCAGGCTGCGGCAGGCTTCTCTAAAACCTGCGTTTCTTTTTGCAACACGATACGATTTGCAGATGGCTTCCATCTTAATCATAGCTGCTTCCTCCTGGTAGTAATATTCTCATATCTTGCCAAGTCGGTTCGGTGTTCATAGATATTGTCCTGAAAAACAATAATCTAGAGTTACCTTGGTAAAATATTCAGTTGCCTTTTTTAAAAGGAAATATATTATATGATAAAATCCCACAAATGTCAAGAACCCCAAAAAAGGGGTTCTTGGGAGCTCCATACCAAAAAGGGGCTGTTCCAGTACTAATCTGTTCCTGTCTTTGCCACGGGATGTCGTATCACGGTCTTCCATCTCTCCGGCGCAGCTCTCCTTGCGTCTGACAGATAAATCTCATGGTGCAGACGCTTTTCTGAAAAATCAGTTTTATAACCGTTTTCATCCAGAAAGCGGTTCATTTTCTCCACAGAAGCCTGCTCTGTATCAAAAGGGCCTATATGCATAATCTGAGCACAGAGTCCTTCCTCTATTCTGTAAAATTCCGCAGCACAACAGTCCAGTTTTTTCTTTTCCCATGCCTCCTTTTTTGCCCACTCCAGCTCTGCCTCTGTCACAAAATCCGGCAGCCGGATAACGGAAATCCATTGGAACGCTGATTTACGGGAAATGTCAAACCCATCCACGCCGTCCTGCCGCCAAAATCCCTCCAATGGCGGCACCACGAAATCAAAATATCCATCCATCGCATGGTCTCCCATTTTGCTCATCTTTATGGTATAGGCCACTGCATATAAAATCTCTATGGACTTTTTATATGCCCCGTCCGGCTCATTTGGATCTCCCATGCCCCGCACTGCCACATAATTCATAGGCGGTACTGTTACAATCTCTGGTCTGTTTTTCGGTATGTAAAATTCTTTATATTCCTTTTTATAGTCAAATGCCTTCCCTGCCATTTGTTTCTTCTCCTTTTTGGCCTTCTCTGCCTTCTTGTCACCTGCCGGCTTGCTTACTTTTCTTTCTGGAAGTTCTTCATACATTTCAGCCACCATGCTTCTGAAATTCTCCCGGTCCTCCAGGATGGTCACGGGAAGCATGGCCTTAGCTCCCTTGTACGGCGGTTCTGCCACACTGTCCGGCATATATTTCCTGCCTGCCCTGGTATCCTTCACCAGAAATCCGTTATCATATATGCCGCCGAAAATCCGTTCTCTATAATAGAAAATATATCCGCCCATCATGGGGACGCAGCGGGTTTCCCCCAGATCCGCCAGCTGTTCCAGAATATACTGCGCCAGTTCCTTATTGGCCATTATTTCTCTCTCCTTCATCTGATCCTGCCTGATAAAATAAGCAAATGTAAAAGTCAAGGCTGTCAGAAACACTCTGAATTTTGCAAACGCCCATGTGATTAATAACGTAGCAAAATCATATCATAACAAACACGACATCTGTATGTCACATTTTGTATTTATTAAAGTTTTTCTTGAAAATAACCTCAGTTTGCCTACTTTACTAAAAATTTAAGGGAGTTCTCTCCATGTACATGGGCCTGCTTTTTAAATACCTGTAGAATGTATCCGCTGCCATGGCATTTCCCCGTCCTTTTTCCGAAATAAGCTTCACTGACCGTATAGGTGTTTCGCAGTCAACAAGGATCTGTACAAGCGCTTTTCTGTTCAGCAGAGGCTGCGCCAGGCTTTCCGGGACAAATCCAATCCCAAGATTATTTTGGATCAGCGGAATCAGCAGATCCGATGTTGCGACTTCCATATCAAAGGTTATATCTGCATGATATTTTTCAAAAAACTCTTGGTACAAGTCATACGTCGTCGTCTCCCTGCCTAAACCGATCCATGGATAACCGCCAAGTTCCTTTAGCCTCATAGTTCCTTTGGACAGCCGCTTATACTGGGTTCCTCCTACAAGTATCTCTCGAAAGTCACAGATGGTTTCACACTGAACACCCTCCGGCATCACAAAAGGCGTGGTGATTACTGCCAGATCTAAGTTCCCTGCGGCAAAGTCTTTTAAAATTCCCCGGGTACTGTGGTTATGCACCTTAATGCGGATCTTAGGATACTTCATCTTAAAATCCCTCAGGGCCTCAAGAAGAAAAAGATGCAGCGCTGCCTCTGTAGCCCCTACCTCAATGGTTCCCCCGCTTCCCGGATCTTGCCCGCTTATTTCCTCCTGGGCATCAATTAAATGCTTATAAGCAGCTTGTGCATGGCTGTACAGCCGTTCCCCTTGTTCCGTAAGGCGGATTCCCCTTGGCCCTCTGACAAACAGCCGGCATTTCAGCTGAGATTCAAGAAGCTTCATGACCCGGGTCACATTAGGCTGGCTGCTTCCAAGGGCTGCAGCAGCTTTTGTAATGTTTCCATATTTAGCCACGTAGTAAAAAATTTTATAGTACTCAAAATTAATATCCATATCTATATTATATGTCTTCCATACAATCTATATATTTTAAATATTGCTGCTACCATAGTATAATATATCCCTGATAAAAAGTAAAGAAAGAGGGGCTTACACTTATGAACAAAGATTTAACAAAGGGAAATCCCAGAAACGTTTTATGGTCATTCTGCCTTCCCATGTTTGGGAGCATCGTGTTTCAGCAGCTTTACAACATTGCGGATTCCCTGGTGGCGGGAAAATTTATCGGTGAAAATGCTCTTGCTGCTGTGGGAAACAGTTACAATATTACTCTTATTTTTATTGCATTCGCATTTGGATGCAATATAGGCTGCTCTGTAATCGTATCTCAGTTTTTCGGCGCCAAAAACTACAGCGCCATGAAAACCTGCGTTTACACTTCTCTCATTTCAAGCGCCGCATTGTGCCTGGCCTTAATGGCCCTTGGCATGGCTTCATGCCATATGCTGCTGCGCCTTATGAAAACCCAGGAAGAAATCATGGCAGATTCCTCTCTCTATCTGTCCATCTATATATGGGGACTTCCGTTTCTCTTTTTTTACAATATTGCCACCGGCATCTTCTCTGCATTGGGAGACTCAAAAACGCCCTTTTTCTTCCTTGCCCTGTCATCGACCGCCAATATTCTTGCAGATATGCTGTTTGTAAAAGCCTTTTCCATGGGAATTGCAGGCGTTGCGTGGGCAACCTTTCTCTGTCAGGGCGTCAGCTGTGTCTGTTCCCTTCTGCTGGTGCTGAAACGCCTTTCAGGCATACATACAGAAGGCGCCGTCCCTGTTTTTTCCTGGCACCTGCTGGGCAAAATTGCGGTTATCGCTGTCCCCAGCATCCTGCAGCAGTCCTTTATATCCATAGGAAATATTATGGTTCAGGGCTGCATCAACAGTTTCGGAATCAGCACTGCCGCAGGATATTCTGCGGCAGTAAAGCTGAACAATCTGGTCGTTACCTCATTTACCACCATCGGAAACGGCATTTCCAATTTTTCCGCCCAGAATCTGGGGGCCTGCAAATATATGCGCATCAGGGAAGGCGCCAGAGCAGGCCTTCGGCTGGTATGGTATTTATGTCTTCCCTTCTGTCTTATTTATATATCTGCAGGAAACTATCTTCTTCTGCTGTTTATGGATCAGTCTTCGGCTGATGCGCTTGCCACGGGACAGCAGTTTTTACGGATACTCTCTCCCTTTTATTTTGTAATATCCGCCAAATTGGTGGCTGACGGCGTTCTTCGGGGGACAAGCGCCATGGCCCAGTTTATGGCTGCCACGTTTACGGACCTTATTTTGCGGGTGGTGCTGGCATTTGTCTTTTCAGGCATTACTAATTCCGCCACCGGCATCTGGTGCGCATGGCCTGTGGGGTGGTCTGTTGCAGCGGTTCTTTCCGCCATGTTTTACAAAAAGCAGTGCAAAAAGCTGGTACTGTCTTGCGGAAACAGCATCATACTGTAGAGAAAACCAAAATGAATAAAAACCCCATGTCAAGCCCTGCTCTGACATGAGGTTTTATTTTCTTATAATTATCCCTTATACGCCCTGCACCGCATTCTTTCCGGCTACATAACCATAGTACATAGCCATGGAATGGGATACTCCTTTTAATGTAATGGGATACTCGGCTGCAAACCGGCTGCCCTGAATATTTCCTGCCACATACAGTCCTGGTATCACATTTCGGTCTGCATCAAAGGTATGGCAGTCTTCATCAGACTCAAGGCCTCCGATAATTACCAGCAGAAGGGCGCACTCAAATTGATCCGCATAGAATGGCCCTTTTTTGAGAGCCCACATACGGCTGGGCACTTTTCCAAAGTCCAAATCCTCTCCCTGCTCAGCCAGTGTATTATACCGCTCAATCGACTTAAGCGCCGTCTCCTGGGCGGCCTTGTTATCAGGATATAATTTTTCCACCAGTTCTTCCAGCGTATCTGCAGTAATGCAGCGCCCGTCCTCAATAGCCGCTTCCAGCTGATAAGGGCTCTTATAATTACGGTATGTAGCATTGTTGGCTGGGGCTTCCTTTGGGGTAATATCCTCAAAATAGCACGCCCCGCCGTGGGCTGCTGGCATAAAAGGCAGCTGCTTTGGCCAGTCTGCGTCAAAAATCTGCCAGCTTTTCCTATCCTTTATTAATTCGATCTGGTTTTCCAACTGCTGTCCCGGCAAGTCCTCATTCATAAAACGCCTGCCGTTCATATCCAGGTTCAAAAATCCTGCGTTTCCCATAACACCTACGCCAGACAGATCGGCGCCGCCGCCCATGTGGTGGATCATTGGCGCATGTGCCTGCTGCACTGCTGCGCCGGCCCACATTCCCAGCTTAATGCCGTCGCCTTGGTTTGTCATGTTGCCTTCCACATCCACGTTAGTAAACATACGGACAATACCGTTTTCAAGCACGTCAGGGCAAAAATGCTTAACCATGGCCTCATTTTGGGAATAATCCCCAGTGGCCAGAATAACGCCTTTAGAAGCCAAAACTTTCACATATTTTCCGCTGGCAGCATTGCGCAGGTAAGCGCCTGTGCACCGTTTATCCTCCATAATCAGTTTCTCTGCAAAATGGCCGTACCGCTGATCCACTTTCCCTGTATCCGCCGCAGCCTTCATATTGGCCTGGAACGTTACTCCCTGATTGGGCAGAAACTCTACAGATGTTGGATAACACGGAAAATCCTCTTTTGTCCAGTCATATTTTTCAGGAAGCGGATAAAAAATCGGGATCAGGAAATTGTCCGCATTCTCATCAGGAATCGGAGATCTGGTTTCCGGCGCATAGTACAGATCCGGATTGGCTCCTACCCACCAGTCAAAAGTTTCCCCGATATTGTTGGCCCATTTGCTGATAATCGACCTTTTTACTTTATAGCAGGATTCCTTCATGTGGAAATCCACCATTCCGTCAATCTGTTCTTTCGTCCAAGTATCACGTCCCCACTTAGCCTGTACCTTGCCATTGATAACTGCATATTCCCCGCTTCGGCACTGAGGGCTGTCAGCCTTTTCCACAGCTACCACAGATGCACCTTCCTCGGCAGCCGCACGGACGGCGGCCACTCCCGCTACTCCGCAGCCGATTACCAGCACATCTGTAGAAATCTCTTCTTCCACCATATCATCTGTGATCTCCGGCTCCTTTCCCAGCCAGTCATCTTCAGATACTGCTGCTGCCGTCTCACTAGACACTGCCACGGTCTCCCCCTTTGCCTGGGCAATACAGTCTGCTGCCGCCTTCTTCACCGCATTGGCAGTAACCGTAGCTCCGGATATGGCGTCAATCTCCGAAGACTGGGCTTTTAAAAGGGCCGCCTTCAGTTCTTCTCCTGCCGCCTGTCCGATACTGTCCGTCTCATTGGCCAGATCCAGAACCACATCCGTAATGCTGTTCTCGTCAAAGGTCATGGTGACTTTTACTTCTCCCATGCCCTGGGCTGTAGCACTGTATGTACCTGGAGTATACAAACCGGCGGCTGCCGTTGTCTTTGCTGCCGTCGTTTCTGCAGCAGCCGATGAAGCAGTGGTAGTTTCCGGCGCTGCACCTGTAGTTGCTCCTGTGTCGCTGGCACAGGCTCCCAGCACCCCTGCTGCCGCAAGGCTCAAGGCGCCTGCTGCAGTCCCTTTCAGGAAATCCCGGCGGGAAATGCTGTGCTTTTCAGCAGAATGATCCTTTTTCATGATAAACTCCCTTCTCTTATGGCATTCTTAAACTTAACACCTGCTAAATCATAATTCCATACCATTCAGTCTACCACAAAATCGGCATTTTGCTAACAAGCCTTGTGTATTTGGTCAATTTTATCGTTTACTTGGCATTCTCTTTATTTTCCTGAATCCTTTCCCTTATTTTATCCGCCTCCCTCTGCTCTTGGCAGCGGAATCACCGCAGTCAGAATAAACATTTCATTATCAGTCTCAATACTTACGGTCCCCCCATACCGCCTTACTGCCGACTGAATGTTTTTTATCCCATACCCATGTCTGTCCGCATCCTTTTTCGTTGTCTTCACCGCCCCCGCCCTGTCATATTCCATGGATCCTGAAAAATGGTTTTCCACCCTGATAACGCCAAACTTCTTCCTGACATCTCCACGCACCACGATTTCTCTTTTCCCATCATGCTCCACCTGGCTTACAGCCTCTTGGGCATTGTCCAGGGCATTTCCGAAAATTACCAGCAGATCCTTAGGCTCCATAAAGCCAAAGGCCTTCCCGTTGACAGAAGGAATCAGGCGGATTCCCAGTTTTGCGCACTCCGCCCCGCTTTTGGCCAGAACACTGTCTATTACCCCATTGCCTGTAGGCTGAAACACTTCATTTGGCTCCATCTCCCCTGCTATAGATCTGATATACTCATGAACCTTCCCATTATCGCTTAGGGAGTTTATGTAATTCAGATGGTGCTTCATGTCATGATAGATCTTATTAATCTCCTGGATTCTTTCCTGTTCCCGGCAGTACCATTCCTGCTGCGCCTGAGAGCGAACCCGCAGCGCCTCCGCTTCCTCCCGCAGCCTCTGGGCGATAATCCAATATTCCGTCTGAAGGAGGATGATCAGATCGCAGATGCTCAGCATCAGGCACACCACGGAAATGCTTAGTTCCAGCCTCGGTTCTGTGCCGTAAGCATAACTATCCATCTGAAGAAATTTAATGAGGGCATAGGGAACTGCCGGAAAGAATACAACAGCCAGCTCCGGCTTTTTTAAATGAATCTGCCCGTCCATTTTTATCATTGGCCTCACCTGCTTCAGGATTAAAAACTGCATCACTGCACACAATGCCATGGAACCTGCATTCAGCCACGGATTCTCCATGACATATACGCCAAGAATCTGACATGACACATCCAGCAGCGCCATTTTACAGATATCCTTTACCAGATAAAAAATCAGAGTCACATAGCTTGCCAGTAAAAAGCTGGCATGATTTACGGTAATAGTATAGAAAATCAGAAGGATCAGTCTGGCTGTATAATTATAAAAGAAAGGGATGGATGCCTGGTTTACCTGGAGGACAGTCAGCAGCAGCCAGCAAATAATACGGGCGGCCCACAAGGCTCCCATTCCCTCCATGCGCCTGATCATTGTCCGCTCAAAATAATGGAACAGCCAGAACTCCGCCAGAATCCACACCGCTGCCGCCGCCCAATCAGCTGCCTGGTTTCCATATAAGTAGATCATAAGCTGCCTCCCAAGTATCTGGCAAAGGCCTGAATAAACTCTTTCTTTCTCTGTCTGCTGACCGGCAGAGATTCTCCGTTTATTTCTACATCGTATTTTCCAATGGATGACACATAGTCCATATTTACTAAAAAAGCCTGATGGCACCGGAAAAAGGAATGTTCTGGCAGCTGCTGCTCAAAATAGCGCAGGGTACTGTTCAGCTCCAGCACCCCCTGGTGCCGGTGAATGTGGACTTTTCTCCCATACATTTCAATATAAATAATGTCCTTTACATCAATCTGGCAAATATTTCCGCTTCCCTTTAAGATAATCTTAGGAGGATTTCGTCTTTTAATTATCTTCTGAATTTTATCCAGCTCTTCTGTCATACGCAGGTAAGAAACTGGCTTTACCAGGAAATCAAGAGCCTGGACGGAATATCCCTGGATTGCATAACCTGCCATATTGGTAATAAACACAATTATCACGTTTAAGTCATAAGCCCGTATCTGTCTGGCAGCCTCAAGGCCGTCCATTTCCTCCATGTCAATATCCATAAAGATTACATCAAAAGGTTCTCTGGCCGCTTCCGCAATCTGATAACCGTTTTCATAGGAATGCACATCTGCCGTAATGTCATTCTCCCGGAAATACTGGGCAATGCAGGAACATATATGCTGCCGCTCCTCTTTCTGGTCTTCCGCCACTGCAATTCTCAAGCTATTGTCCTCCTTATTCCGTGCAGATCTTCATGTCAAAAAACTCTCCCACAGTGTATCATAAGAGCATTCATTATTCAACAGCAGCCATTATTTTCCCCATTGGAATACGCCCCTGCCTTATAGGAATATATTGAATAAAAAAC
>CATLBO010000105.1 GCA_949879025.1 uncultured Hungatella sp.
GATCCATACAATAAATCTCCTTTGCTATATTTGTGACCGCAGTATATCAAAAAGAGAATCTATTTAGAACATATTAAGCGTTGATTCAATAGTAAACGCTTAGTTGAGCGTCACAAATTCAGTTATTACCTGTCGAATCAGTACATTTTTCTTCACGTTCCAACTGTATCACATCTGGGATGTCACAATCTAAAGTTTCACAGATTTTTGTCAGTGTTTCCATACTGATATGCTTTCCTTTTCCCATGTTCGCAATCATATTGGTGGTAAGGCCGGCGGCAAGCCTCAAATCTTCCTTCCGCATATTGCGTTCTACCAATGTATGCCAGAGGGGTTTATAGCTTATATACATCCCTGTTCCTGCCTTTCTCCCGGATTCGGGTTATGTGTATTCCATTATAGCAGGTTTCTTGCTATTCCACAAATATTTCTTGACGGTTTCGCCGGTTCCGTCTGGATAGTGCTTTTCCTTTCCTCTTTTGCTTACCTCTAATTAGCCATGACATGCCTGATGTCAGAGGCAGGATCACTTATATATCCAGCCATGCGAAACAGGAAAACCTGTATGCGGTCTATGAAACGACAGACCGCCACTTACTGGACGGAGCTTGCGAAATGCAATCAGCAGGAATTTCAAAAAAGCGGTACGGAGGGAAAGGGCATTGAGGCAAGGGAATTGTCAGCAAAGTTGTTTGAAAAAGAAACGGTGCGGACGATTGCAGAACCAAGCGAGGGAAGAATGGCACAAATAATACCGCAGACGGATAAAACGCCAAAGCAGGAAAAAATCACTCATAAAGAACCGACTGATGATTTATCGACACAATAATGAGCGTTGCAGCCCAAAACACAGACAGCAGCGCCGGAAACACCACAGATACCCCCCAATCCAGTTATGTCTGCTGAAGCTGCCGCATATCCAAAGCGGCTAAAGATTTATAAGGAGTTAAACCGCCAAAATGGGATTATCTTTGACGCAGAGAGGGAACGCAATGAGTTGGAACTGGAGCATGACAGCCTAAAAGGACTCGCAAAACTGACAAAGAAAGGAAAACTGCAAAGCAGGATTGACCGCAAGAATGAGGGAACAGACCTTTTGAAAGTCGGTTTGTCGGGGATAGTCAAACGATATAAGCGTACACAAACGCCTGCGGAATTATCAAAGGGAAAATGTAGACAGGCAAACGAAGCAGTCTTCAAAAAATATGGGCAGAGGGGAAAGATAATATCCTCTCTGTCACTTTTGCCGTTCTCTTCAGCCTTTCTCTTCTATACGCACATGTGTATGTGTTTTGGAATGAAAATAAAATTGTGGGTGTTGGTTCCATATCAAGTTTTTGGGGAAGCCTTACGGAAAGTATATTGCTTACTATTTTTGTCCTGCCGGAATTTCATGGGCAGGGGATTGAATACAACAGATGATTCAAAGATGGAATCGTCAAATATTTATTGCGAAATCCTAATACATGCTTTGTTGCGGAAGATAACGGAAAGCTCACCTGCGATAAACTTAGTGTTTTCAAGGGTTAGCGGAAATAAAACTCTCTTAATTGATACAAAGGAAATGAGCAGGATATCGGGGAAACCGCAGAAATAAAGGGCTTTCGGCACACTGGATGTGACCGAAGGCTCTTTATTTTTTTGCATGATCTTATGGTTGTGTGGAAGTAAGGATGTAAGTGAACCCTCTACTATAGAAGTTGAACCCCCTTGTTTTGGAAATTTGAACCCTCTAAAGGCAAAATCAAAATGTTTATCAGATTGGGGCATTGCATTCCACGAAGCCGTTTACACCGGCACATAGAAGCTGGTTTGATATTTTTATCATTTCTTCCAGGGGGATTTTTTTCCCATCCGCTACCCACTGGCTATACATTTCCACAGTAGAGGTCTGGATGAAATGCAGCAGGATATTTTGCTTTGGCGGCTCGAGAAGCTGGAGCCATGCGGAGCTTTTCCAAGTGGAATTCATCACATTGCTGATCATCCTGCTCCGGATATACCCATAATTTCCGCTGCAGGTGATTTTTTCGTAGACAGACCCTTTTTCTGCGGAATAGAGAAAAAATTCACGGTTGATCTTATCCAGGTCTTCCGGTATCCGGTAGTTTTTGATCCGTTCCAGATATTCTTCTATCATTACCCCCTGCAGCTCGGCGAGCAGGTCATCGAGGACGGAGTAATATCGGTAAAAAGTTTTTTTATTGATCCGCGCCCTTTCGCAGAGTTCTTTGACCGTGATCTTTTCATAATCCATTTCACAGATCATATCTTCAAAAGTTTTCTGGATGGCGTCTATTGTTTTCTGTACCCTCAAATCTTCTGTGCCGTTGATCAGCATTTTTACTACCTCCTTGGGATCTGTGCAACCTTTTTGCAGGAAGTGTGGCATAACTCACTTTATCAGAAAAAGTGTCCATTGTTTTTACTTCCCGATACGGATATAATAAACCATACAGAGATAAGCAACTTGAGTTGCACAATATAAGAATATCACAGATAAATAAAAAAGTCAAGGAGGTCTATATATGGCAGAAAAAACAGTAACCGCGGAATTAAGCAGAAATGCCGGAGATGAAACGGCAGCGGAAAATGAGATGGGGACGCTTCCCATAGGAAAACTTTTAAGGAAGATGTCCCTGCCGCTGATCATCTCCATGCTTGTGCAGGTTTTATATGGGCTTGTGGACAGTATGTATGTGGCAAGGCTGGGAGATTCCGCACTGACGGCAATTTCCCTTTGTATGCCGGTCCAGTATCTGGCTGTCGGCATTGGGATCGGGCTTGGCGTGGGCGTTAATTCCGTATTGTCCAAAAAACTTGGAGAAGGGGATAAACAGGGGGTAAACCGTGCGGCGGGAAACGGTATGCTGCTGATATGGCTTGTATCCATTGCCTTTGTATTTATAGGACTGTTTGCCATGGAGCCGTTTTACCGTATGCAGACGGATATTGAAGAAGTGCTGGAAATGAGCATTTCATACAGCGAGATCATCAGTGTGCTGGCCTTTGCTGCCTTGCATCAGGTCATGATGGAGAGGCTTTTATCGGCGACCGGAAAGGCAAATCTCACCATGGTTTCCATGCTGACAGGAGCAGTGGTAAATATTGTGCTTGACCCTGTCATGATCTTTGGCTGGTTTGGGCTTCCTGCCATGGGGATTGCAGGGGCGGCATATGCGACTGTGATTGCACAGGCTGTAGCAGCGGTGGCAGGTTTCTGCATGAATTTACATTTCAACAAAGAAATCCGTTTCGAGAAGAAAGGATTCCTGCCGGATGGAAGCATGATGGCGGAAATCATTAAAGTCGGTGTTCCGGTGGCACTGTCGCAGTGTCTGATCTCCGTCCTCGCCTTTGGCATGAACAATATCCTCCTGTCACTGTCCGCAGTGGCACCTGGAATTTATGTGATCTATATCCGGCTCCAGAGCTTTGTCATCATGCCGGCCGGAGGGATGAGTACGGCGGGCATCTCTATCATCGCCTATAATTTCGGGGCGGGGAACAGGGAACGGATTATGGAAACCCTGAAAAAGAGTATCATGGTAAACCTGGTCATTGCGTTTTTGGGGACCATTATCTTTCTGGCAGTGCCGGAACTTCTGCTTGCCATGTTTGATGCATCGGAGGCGGTCCTTGAAATAGGGATTCCGGCGCTTCGGATTATCGCGGCATCGCTCCTTCTCACAACCACAACGCAGATACTTACCGGTTTTCTGCAGGCGATGGGGAGGGGGACGGACAGCTTTATCATTGCGGTGTCACAGGCGGTATTCCTGCTGCTTTCCGCATGGTTGTTATCTTTATCGGGCAGTGCGGTCTTAGTGTGGCTGGCGTTCCCGATCATGGAAATCCTCCGGTTTTTTATCGGGGTGTTCATGGTCAGGAAAACATATAAAAAGCAGATCGCAGTAATTTAATTAACCACAAAAATAAATTTTTAGGAGGATTTCATGATGAAAAATGAAGTGTTGACTGCAAAAATGGAACTGAGAGAACTGGTGGATACTTTCTCCAATCTGGCTGACATAAAGAATGCAGAAAGCCAGGGGGAATTGTTCCTGCCGGACGGCGTGCTGGAATTCCAGATGGGAACAGATGGTGAAGTCCAGAAAATTGAGGGCAGGGAGGCTCTTGTGCAGGCATTTGCGGCCACGATAAATCCCTGTAAGGCTGTCTATCATATCAGCGGGCAGCAGACGGTTACCGTAAATGAGGATGTGACAGAGGCTAAAGGGACGGCGTACTGCCAGGCTGTGCTTGTAACGGAGGAAGATGGGAAAGATATCATCACAACAAACTATGTCCGTTATACGGATGCATATGTGAAAGCGGATGGAAAGTGGCATATCAAACGCAGAAGGACAACATTCCTTATTACTGATAAACGTGTGATGAATGGGTGATTTCTATTTTGAACGGAAAACAGGTTAAGGAGGCAGAAATTTATGGGTAAAACGACAGACAGGATGGAGTTTGAGAAACAGGACAGCTTCGGCATTGGCGCACCGAATGAAGCATTTGCAAAGTATTTTATTGGTAATTCATATCTGAAGCCTTTGACGGAACCCGGAAAGAGTCCGGTATTTCTTGCAAATGTCACCTTTGAGCCGGGATGCCGGAATAATTGGCATACCCATCGTGCAGACAAAGGCGGAGGGCAGTTATTGATCTGTACAGCAGGGGAAGGATGGTATCAGGAGGAAGGAGAAGAAGCGGTGAGTCTTGTACCAGGAATGGTCATCACGATTCCAGCAAATGTAAAACATTGGCACGGAGCAAAAAGGGACAGTTGGTTCTCACATATTGCCGTAGAATTGCCGGGGGACAACACACGGACAGAATGGCACAAAACTGTGGATGATGATGTCTATGCAAAACTTTAAGGAGGTATTTCAGATAATGAAAAAAATCAGTATTTTTCTACTGGCGTTTATTTTGATATTCAGTATAGCCGGATGCGGTGCGGAAAGTGATCCACAGACATCAGAACCTGCAGACCGTGTGGTATCAGAAGCAGATACAGAACAAGCAGATATTACGGGGGCGGATGAAACAGAAGCTCCTTCTGATGCAGACACGGAGGTTGTAACAAATGATAAGGAACCGGCAGGGGAAGCCGGGGTATTTGACCTTGAGCAGGGTACAGTCCTTTTGAACAGTGGATATGAGATGCCGATCCTTGGTATTGGCTGTTTCAGGCTTTCACAGGAAGAGGCGGAAAACTCTGTCTATTGGGCGCTCCGTGACGGATACCGTCTGATTGATACGGCCCGGATCTATGGGAATGAAGCCGGCGTTGGACGTGGGATACAGAGGGCAATCGATGAAGGCTTTGTAACCAGGGAAGAAATCTTTGTGACGACCAAGATGTGGACAGATGATTACGATGATGGGGCAGCGGCAGTTGATGCATCCCTTGACAGGCTTGGACTTGATTATATTGACCTTATGATCCTACACCACTCACAGCCGGAAAATGATGTGGAGGCATACCAGGCAATGGAGCAGGCCGTTGCAGATGGGAAACTGAGATCCATCGGGCTGTCCAATTACTATGAGCCAGAGGACTTTGACCGTCTGGTGGACGCAACAACGATTGTCCCTGCATTGATCCAGAACGAAACCCATCCATACCATCAGAGCATGGAGATGAAGGGGCATATTGCCCAGTACGGGACAGTCATGGAATCCTGGTTCCCATTGGGCGGAAGGGGAAATACGCAGACATTATTTAATGATGGAACCATCAGCAGCATAGCCGAAGCGCACGATAAGACTTCTGCACAGGTTATCCTGCGCTGGCACCTGCAGGCGGGCAATATCGCGATCCCCGGTTCAAGCAATGAGGCACATATCCAGGAAAACTTTGAGATTTTTGATTTTGAGCTGTCAGAGGATGAAATGCAGAGGATGACGGATATCGATAAGGATCAGAGATTTGCGGCTTATTGATAAGGAGGCGCTGAATGAAGACCAGATTATTAAGGAATATTGAAGTATCCGAAGTCGGTATGGGATGCATGGCGTTTTCCCATGGCTATGGGCAGATACCGCCGGAGGAATACAGTGTGGAAGCGATCCGGAATGCCTGCCGGAACGGATGTACATTTTTTGATACCGCGGAAATTTACAGCCCGAACCTTTCCGGCATTGGACATAATGAGCGCATTGTGGGGAATGCGCTGCATGGGGTAAGGGAGCAGGTGGTGATCGCTACGAAGCTGTTTTTAAATGGCTTTGAAGCCATTGGAAGGGGATCTGTTTACCATGCAGTCCGCAGTCATCTGGAAGAGTCGCTGAAACGGCTTGGGACGGACAGGGTGGATTTATATTATCTCCACAGGATGGGCGGTGTGTCCGTGGAGAAGATTGCGGAAGCTATGGGCAGGCTCATAGAAGATGGGCTGATCCGTGGCTGGGGATTGTCCCAGGTGGATGTACCTGTCATTCAGAAAGCAAACAGGGTAACGCCTCTCTCGGCAGTCCAAAATATTTATTCCATGGTGGAGCGGGACGCGGAAAAAGGTGTGATTCCTTACTGTCTGGAGAACAATATCGGCTTCGTCCCGTTTTCACCGATTGCCAGTGGGCTTCTTTCCGGGAAGATCACAGTGGACACACAATTTGAGAAAAACAATGATGTCAGGAACTGGGTTCCGCAGCTATCCAAAGCAAACATTGCGGGAAACCAGCCGATTATTGACCTTCTGAAAAGATATGCGGAAATGAAAGATGCGACCAGTGCGCAGATTTCCTTGGCGTGGATGTTGCACAAGTACCCCAATGTGGTTCCGATACCGGGTTCAAAAAATAAGGAACGCATTGTTGAGAATCTGGATGCGTCCAAAGTGGAACTGACAGACGAAGAGTTCCGCTCTCTGGAGGAAGCGCTGGACGGGTGCAGAGTATATGGCCACCGGGGATTTCGCAGGTAGCGGCAGGGTGGCAGCTTTACAGAGAAACCGCTGCAGAGGGTATCGCCGCAGTCGGCGGCGGAGAAATTTCATACAGATAAGAAAATAAGAGATGGAGGTATTGTCATGAAAAAAGTATTGGTCGCTTATTTTTCCCATGAGGGAGAAGCCTATGTGGGAGGGAAAATTGTAAAACTGAAGATTGGAAATACAAGGGTTGCGGCACAGATGATCCATGGATTGACAGGCGGGGATGTATTCCGCATCGAAACGGAGAAACCATATCCGGATGACCATATGGAAACCGTAGAGCTGGCAAAATCCGAGCAGAATGCAAAAGCGCGCCCGGCATTGAAAGCGGATACCCTAAAAATGGATGACTATGATACCGTGATCTTGGGTTACCCAAACTGGTGGGGAACCTGCCCAATGGCTGTGTTCACGTTTTTGGAAGGGCATGATTTCTTTGGGAAGACAATCCTTCCCCTCTGTACCCACGAAGGCAGCGGCATGGGACGCAGCGAAGCCGATATCCAGGCAGCCTGTCCCGGCGCAAAGGTAGAAAGAGGGCTGGCGGTCACAGGAGGCAGGGTGTCACAGGCAGAGAATGATATTAGGAAATGGCTGGAGAGATATGGATTTTAATAAATAGCGGATTAGGAATGGAGGAAACCAAAATGAATCAGACTTATGTAACTTTAAATGATGGAAACAAAATCCCTCAGTTTGGCCTTGGTGTATATATGATTCCGGGGGATGAAAACACACAGGCAGCGTGTATGGAGGCTTTTCGCGCAGGCTACCGCCATATTGATACTGCCCATGCTTACCAGAATGAGCGTGGAGTCGGGGAGGCCGTAAAAGAAAGCGGTATTCCCCGTGAGGAAATCTGGATCACCACAAAGCTCTGGACCAGCGAGTATGGTGAGGGAAAGACGGCGGCAGCAATTGACAAAATGCTTTCCCGGCTGGATACGGGGTATATTGACCTGCTTTTGCTTCATCAGCAGTTTGACAATTATATCGGGGCGTGGAAAGATATGGAAAAAGCTGTTGCTGCAGGTAAGGTGAAATCCATCGGTATCAGCAATTTTGAATCGGAGCGTTTGGAAGAACTGATTGCCGCCGCAACGATTAAGCCGTCAGTCTTGCAGGTGGAGTGCCATCCGTATTATCAGCAGAATGAATTGAAAAAGCGGATTTCATCCTACGGCACGGTGATTGAAAGCTGGTATCCTATCGGGCATGGTGACAAGGGGCTTCTGAATGAGCCGGTGTTTACTGAACTTGCGGAAAAGTATGGGAAGAACAATGTACAGATTATCCTGCGCTGGCATATCCAGGAGGGAACAATTGTATTCCCGAAATCTACCAATCCGAAGCATATTCAGGAAAATATTGACATTTTTGACTTTGAACTGACGGCGGAAGAAATGGAGCGAATCCGGGCTTTGGATAAGGGTGTCCGCTTCTTTAACATGAGCCTTGCGGAGCAGGAAGCACATTTGAGTGCGTTCATACCGGCAGACTAAACAGAAAATGAGGTGGTATCATGGAATTAGAACGAATAAATATGCGGGACGAAAGCTATCAGGCTTCCGTCCAGGAAATCCACAGACTGGAAGAGTGAGGAGGTGTTTGGAATGAAAAAAATACTTTCACTTGTGATAATTGGGATTATGGCATTTTCACTTACAGCCTGCGGAAGCCGGGCGGAAGATAATTCTACCCGGCAGGAAGCATCAGACCGACAGGAACTATCGGAAAAAGAGACTGATCCGGTTGTGGCACAAGGGGCAGAATCTTCTGATCGTACAGAGAAGGAAGAAATGGACACCGATTCCGACAACAAAGCGGAAGGAACCTCTATTCTGGTGGCGTATTTTTCCCTTGCAGGGGAGCAATATGGGGTGGGTGTCATTGAGGAAGGCAATACCGCGATTATTGCGAAAATGATTGCAGAGCAGACAGGGGCAGATACATTTGAGATTGAAGCCGTAAATGCTTACCCGGAAACATACGATGGGCTGCTGGAGGTCTCCCGTCAGGAAATGTCAGATAATGCCCGCCCTGAAATCGCTGGCACGGTGGATAATATGGAGGATTACGATATTGTCTTTGTAGGTTATCCAAACTGGTGGGGCGATATGCCGATGATTGTCTACAATTTTTTGGAAAGCTATGATTTTTCCGAAAAAACGGTAATTCCATTCTGTACACATGGCGGCAGCGGATTGTCCGGCACGGAAAGCACCATTGAGGATATTACGGGAGCCGAAATGATGGATGGTTTTGACATTGCCGGAGAGGCGGCGCAAAACCAGAGGGACAAAGCAAGTGAGGCGGTGACAGAGTGGCTGCGGGAAGGTGGATTTATTGAGTAAAAAGAAGCAGACAAAGAAATGCAGCATTTGTGTAGTGATAATGTCTGCGATACTTTTGACATTTTCCGCCTGCGGCACTTCGGAAAAGAGGGACCAGAAGGAGCCGGTATCTGATACGGCAGGGGTTTCTGATGTGGAAAGCATTTATAAGGAAGCTGCTGATACGGAATCGGAAATGAAAGCGGAACAATTGCAGCCCGATACAACGGAGATTAAGCTGACTTTTGGGAATGAGACTGTTTTCGCAACGATGGATAACAGCGAAACGACGCAAGCATTCTTGGAATTGCTCCCTCTGACGCTTTCCATGAACCGTTATGGAGGTCGGGAGTATTATGCGCCGATTTCAGAGCTGCCGGAAAACGGAGAGGATATTCCAGATTTTGAAAATGGGGACATTACTTATTTTGTGTCAGGAAAATCCCTCGCTATTTTTTTCGGAAATGAAGGGAATTCCAGTCAGGGCGGCCTGATCCGTATGGGGAAGATTACTTCGGATTTAAGTATATTTGAGACAATGGAAGACAATGTATCCGTGACGGTTGAAATCGTAGACAGGCAGGAAGGAGAAGTTATGCAGGAATATGATTTTTCTGTTTTTGAAAATGTGGAACTGATCGGAGTGGATTTGTCTGCCATGAGCAGGGAACAGGTGGAAGTCCTCTACCAGCAGGCGAGGTATTGTCAGGCAATGACCGATGCGGATATTGATACCATGAGGGAACTTGTACCGGAGGACATGACCTTTACGCATATGAGCGGCAGGCAGCAGACGCGGGAAGAATATTTTGCGGATGTGGAGGATGGCTGTCGGTATGGCAGGAAATTTATGTGGCAGGAAGAAAATGGGCAGGACTGGTATTCTCCTGCGTCGTATTGTGTTTCTGTTTATAGCGCTGTATGGAGTTTATGCGTTTGTCCGCAGACAGATTGGCTCTTATATGTTTCTTCAAAACTAGTTTGTCTTTTTTGATTTTGGGGAACCCCGCATCTTCTTTTTTATAGATTATCTTGCAGTGATGTGTTTGTTTGCGGTATGCGGGTATTATATTGTAGGTGGGGCAGCACTGTTGGAGAAAAGGAGAAAAAGGGCATGAAAAGAAAACTTGTTTTAAGCATGGCTGTGCTGGCGGTACTTTTATTTACAGGGTGTGCGGGTGGAAATGATGCGGATTCGCATATGGAAGGAACACAGCAGATGGAATCGTCAGCCTCGGAAACGCTGGGCGTGGATTCTGATGATACAGAATCCGCACAAAATGAGCTGGAAACGGATGGAGCAGACCGGGCGGTTTTGCTTTATCAGGGACAGGCAAGCCTCCGTATTGTTACGGCGGAGGGAAAGGTTATTTATGTTGATCCTTATGCGGGGGATGATTATGAACTTTCTGCGGATTTGATTTTGGTAACACACCCGCATTATGACCACAACATGGTTGATAAAGTGCAGAACCGGAATCAAGGCTGTGAGATCATCACGCAGGACGAGGCAATCCAGAATGGAGAATACCAGATATTTGACCTGGGCTATGTGACAGTGGAGGCGGTAGAAGCAGGCTATAATTCCCTGCATGATGTGAGTGATTGCGTAGGCTACATACTGACTTTTTCTGATGGAAAGTCTGTCTATGTGACAGGCGATACATCAACCACAGAGCAGATGCCTCTGCTGGCAGAAAAAAACATTGATTATGCTTTTTTCTGTTGTGATGGAATTTATAACATGGGACTTGACGAAGCTGCGGAATGTGCGGAATTGGTTGGGGCAAAGCATAATATTCCCTACCATGTGACAGCTAAGGAGGGCGTTGTGTTTGACAGGGAACTGGCGGAGCAGTTTGAAGCGCCAGACCGTCTGATTGTGGAAGCTGGGGAAGAAATTGTAATTGAATAAAACTTATGGAACGAATGGAGGAAACGCAATGAAAAAATTTGGTTTTGGATTAATGAGGCTGCCTGTGGCAAATGGAAATTACAGTGAGGTGGATATTCCGAAAATGACGGAAATGGTGGATGCTTTTCTCGAAGCAGGCGGTACATACTTTGACACGGCATATCCGTATCATGGCGGCAGCAGCGAGAAAGCGTT
>CATLBO010000106.1 GCA_949879025.1 uncultured Hungatella sp.
TGGAACCCACGAGTCTTTAGTAGATGCCACAAATTTTGTGCGTACCATGGAATCCCATCAGCACCGGAAAATCGGATGCCTGGAGGAGATCGCTTACTTAAACCGCTGGATTACCAGAGATCAGCTGATGGAGAATATTGAGCCTCTGAAGAAGAACCAGTATGGGCAGTATCTTTTGGATGTGCTGGCAGGGAAATTTATTGATAATTAAACAGGAGGATTTCACTGGAATTACCCTGCCAAAGGGGCTGCAGAGCGAATTTAAAAACGGAGGAATAGGAAAAATGAAAATTTTAGTAACAGGCGGCGCCGGATTTATCGGCGGCAATTTTGTCCATTATATGGTAAATCAATATCCTGACGACCAGATCGTGAATCTGGATCTGCTGACTTATGCAGGCAATCTGGAAACATTAAAGCCTGTGGAGAATAAGCCCAATTATAAGTTTGTAAAAGGCGATATTGCCGATGAGCCCTTTATTATGGATTTATTTGAGAAAGAGCAGTTTGACATCGTGGTAAATTTTGCGGCGGAGAGCCATGTAGACCGCTCCATTACAGATCCGGGGATTTTTGTCCAGACTAATGTGATGGGAACCAGAGTGCTTCTGGACGCTTCCAGAAAATACGGGGTAAAAAGGTATCATCAGGTGTCAACAGACGAGGTATATGGCGATTTGCCTCTGGACAGGCCGGATCTGTTTTTTACAGAAGAAACGCCTCTCCACACCTCAAGCCCCTACAGCTCTTCCAAGGCCAGTGCGGATCTGTTTGTCCTGGCCTACTATCGGACGTATGGCCTGCCGGTTACCATATCCAGATGCTCCAACAATTACGGGCCGTATCACTTCCCAGAGAAGCTGATCCCCTTGATCATCAGCCGGGCGCTGGCAGATGAAGAGCTTCCGGTGTACGGAAAAGGGGAGAATGTCAGGGATTGGCTTCATGTGTCGGATCACTGCCGGGCCATTGACCTGATTATCCGCAAAGGCTGCGTGGGAGAGGTGTATAATGTTGGCGGCCACAATGAGAGGACAAATCTGGAGGTGGTAAAAACCATTCTCCGAGCCTTAAAGAAACCGGAAAGCCTGATCAGGTTTGTGACAGACAGACCAGGTCATGATATGCGGTATGCCATAGATCCTGCAAAACTGGAGACGGAGCTGGGGTGGAAGCCGGAATATACATTTGATACAGGTATTGAGCAGACCATTCAGTGGTATCTGGACAACAGAGAGTGGTGGGAGCATATTATTTCCGGGGAGTACACCAGCTATTTTGACAAGATGTATGGAGAGCGGCTGGAGTAGGCAGAAGGCGGACAAAAATCAGAGGTGGAAAATCGAATATGAAAATACTGGTAACAGGCGTAAAAGGGCAACTGGGCTATGATGTGGTAAAGGAACTTGAAAAGAGAGGGCACACTGCCATAGGCGTTGACATTGACGACATGGACATTACTGACAGCCAGGCTGTAAGACAGGTCCTTACGGAATGCGCTCCGGACGGGGTGATTCACTGTGCGGCTTACACGGCGGTGGATGCTGCGCAGGACAATGAGGAACTGTGCCGCCGGGTCAATGGCCTGGGCACGGAAAACATTGCCGGTGTCTGCAGAGAATTGGACTGCAAGTTTTTGTATATCAGCACAGATTATGTGTTTAACGGCCAGGGAACCAGGCCGTGGAAGCCGGACGACAAACGGGAGCCGTTAAATGTCTACGGGCAGACCAAATACGAAGGGGAACTGGCAGCAGAGGCATTGAAAAAATATTTCATTGTCCGAACTGCCTGGGTATTCGGAGTTAACGGGAAGAACTTTATTAAGACCATGCTCAGTCTTGGAAAGACCCGGGACAGCATTACTGTAGTGGACGATCAGATCGGCTCTCCTACGTATACGTATGATCTGGCAAGGCTTTTGGCTGATATGATAGAAACAGAGAAATACGGTTGCTATCACGCTACCAATGAGGGGCTTTGCAGCTGGTACGAGTTTGCCTGTGAAATATTTAAGGAGGCAGGCATCCAGGTACAGGTAAGCCCTGTAAGCAGCGACATGTACCCTTCCAAGGCAAAACGGCCGAGAAACAGCAGGCTGGATAAGTCCAAACTGCAGGAAATGGGATTTGAACCGCTGCCGTCCTGGCAGGACGCTCTTAAGAGATACCTGAGGGATATTGGGGAAGTGAAAGAATAGGCAGCATATGTGGAAAAGACAGCCTTTCTAATCAGATGGAAATAACATCAGTAAGGGTTAAAATAAAATATTGTAAATTAATGGCAGTGAGTTATCCAGGGGACAAACAGCTGCCTTTTTTAGTTTCAAAATTTGAAATAGAAAGGCATTGGCTATGAAGTCTGTATAAAGATTTGCCTCATGTATTAGGAATTAAATTATTTGTAGCCTTGGCAGGCCTATTTTATAATGAAAAAATATTAAATACATAGGAGGGCTTTTTACGAATGGACAAGCTTCAGAAGTGGCTTCAGAAATGGCTGATGCCTATTGCCGAAATGCTGGAAAGGCAGAAGCATCTTCAGGCCGTGAAGGACGGAATCGTTGGGATCGTGCCGATTATTATTATCGGTTCCTTCTGCCTGGTGCCTACAGGCATTGGCAATCTGCTGGGCGGCGGCATTTCGCAGTGGGTTGCCAGCTGCAATGGAGTGCTGACTCTGCCGACTTATTTTACCACTAACATTATGTCTGTATATGCGGCGCTGTTTATTGCCAATTCCCTGGCAAAAAGCTATGGCATAAAGAATGTGCTGGTAGGGCCGTCAGCAGTGCTGGTTCACCTGATTCTGTCAGTAACCATTTCCCAGGAGGGAAACTGGGTAGTGTCCTATCTGGGAGCAGAAGGGTTGTTTGTGGCTATTATAGCCGGGCTTTTTGTGGTGGAGGTGCTGCGGCTGTGCAGAAAATATCATCTGACCATTCAGATGCCGGAAAGCGTTCCGCCTATGGTGGCAGACAGCTTTTCCATTCTGATTCCTCTGGCCATAGAAGTGATTGCTGCTGTAGCCGTGGCTACCATGTGCGGTGAAACCGTGTTCCCTCAGGTAATTATGAATATTCTGGCCCCGGCCATCAGCTCCATGGACTCTCTGCCGGCAGTTATGATTATTATTTTTATTACTCAGATTCTGTGGGTGTTCGGGCTCCACGGGGCAGCCATAACCTCCAGCGTGTGGGCGCCTTTTGCCATTGCCAACGCTTCTGCCAATGCGGCAGCGGTTGCGGCTTCTCAGGCGCCTACCCATGTATTTACCTTTGGATTTTATTATGGATTTCTGCAGGTCAGCGGTTCAGGCATGACTCTGGGGCTTGTGGTTTTAATGATGATGTCCAAGGCAAAGTCCTTAAGGAGCATTGGAAGACTGGGCATTGTGCCGTCTCTGTTTGGCGTCAATGAACCTATTATTTTCGGCGTTCCTCTGATTATGAATCCTTTTATGATGATTCCTTTTGTGGCAGGGCCGGTAATAATTGCGGGTCTTAATTATCTGGCCATGTCTGCAGGGCTGGTGGGACTTCCACTGTGGGAGTCTCCGGGGTTTCTGCCTCCGGGATTTCAGGCATTCCTTTTGACTCTGGACTGGAAGGCGGCAGTAATGGCGTTGCTTAATGTAGTGCTGATGACTGTATTCTATTACCCGTTCTTTAAAATGATGGAAGCTAATGAGCTGAGGAAAGAAGCAGCTCACACCTCAAACTAATCACTGGGCTGATTGGCTTGGAGGATGCACGCAATGGCGGCGGTGCAGGCTGAGTAATGTTTAATATCACACAAGGCCTGTGGAATTCCATAAATGGTTATGATATACTTGACAGCAAAGGAGGCGGTTCTTTTGCTGTCAATTCGTCATAAGACCATGTTGGAAATTATTCTGGAGCATCCTGAGGGGATTACCGGGAAACAGCTGTCAGGGCGGCTTCGGGTAAGCGGGAAGACTATACGGAATGACATTGCTGCCATCAACAGCCAGCTCAAGGATAGAGGAATGCGCATCAGCGCATCTCAGAAACAGGGATATTATATAGAAGAAAGTCAGAAGGAATCCATACAGTCAATTCTGGAAGAACAAAGATTTCCCTTAAATATCAAGGAAGCTCAGACGCCGGAGGAACGCAGGTTTGCCCTGCTGGACAAGGCTCTGGGCCATCCGGGAATCGGAATCGAAAAAATTGCGGAGCATCTGTGCGTATCTGAACAGACCATTTATAAGGATATTGCATATCTGGAACAGAAGCTGAATCGGGTCTGCGGCTTTTCGGGCCTGACAGTACAAAATCACAAAATCTGTCTTCATGGTACAGAAGGGGACATACGAAGGCTTGTATTCCGTTTGATCTGTGCATGCGTTTTTGACAGCGGGCAGCTGCTGGACGGAAACCTTCACCAAATGATGAATGGGATTGTCAATCTTCATGAGATCTGCACATTTTATGAGTATGCCAGAAAATATGCCCAGGACAGGGATATGAGAGTTTCGGAACAGGTTCTGTTTCTTGGAACATGGATGGTATTTTATGTTAATGTCCGTAGGGAAGAGGCGTATTTTTTGGAGGAAGGGCAGGCAGCAGGCCATGAAGACGAATTGTGGGACTTTCTTGATTACATGAACTGCAGCCTTTTTCTGGAGTTTGAGGCCTGTGATATGGAATTTTTACATAAGGCTTTAGGCAGCGTGGGGTTTCCTGCATCCCATAGCCAGGAGGCAGGCAGAGCCAGGAAACTGTTCCGGCAGTTGTCAGAAGCATGGGAGTCTCAGTACGGCATTATTTTTCTTAACGGAATGGAGGAGACTTTTATCAGGGAACTGGCCTGCGTTTTAAGAAGAATCAGGACAGGGTATCAGTTTTGTGACTGGCAGCCATGGGACAGGCAGCAAGTGGGCATGATCTATTTGGATGCAGGCATGATGGCAGCCTATATAATACGGCAGCATACAGGCACATACTTAACCATGACAGAAATTTGCCGTTTGGGGAAATATCTCCAGGCATGGACCAAAACGGACCGGGAGAAAGTCAGAATACAGATGGTGTATGACGGAGACATGGGACAATATTATATGGTGCGCAGATGGATGGAGGACAGGTTTGGCGATGAAGCGGAGATCTGCGGCGCCTGCCCTGGTTATCTGATTGAAAAGGAATACGTCAGAAACAGGCCTCGCCTGATTATGGGAACCCAGCGTCTGAGGATTTTGAAGAATGTGCCTTTTTTAAGCATGCCGGAAATCCAAAACCCGGAAGAAGAGGAAAAAATCAGGAGGCTTTTGGATCATACCGTAAAAAAGGACAGGGCCTTATCCTGCATGAAAGGGATGGTATACAGAAACAGAGTGATATTTTTAGAATCCGGAACTTCTTTTGAAACCATGGTCAGGGCATGTGTGGATGTTCTTGAGAAAGAAGGCTGCATTTTACCGGAAAGCGATTTTTTTCAGGAGGTTACGGACAGGCAGAAGCAGTACCCCTGCAGTCCTCAAAACGGCTGCTATGTGCTGCAGCCGTTTTCCAGACAGGCGGTGTCAGACGGGATTGCAGTATCCATGGAGCGCAGCCTGGATGGCACGGGGCATGTGGTTTTTGTATGCGCTTTTTCGGCAGAACTGGAAAAAGGGACTGGAAGCAGACGCATAATTCATAGCCTGGAGAAAATGCTTGGTTTTCGGGAATTTGCCGGGAAACTGAAAAGAGCGGGGAACAGGGAGCAGGCTGCAGCCCTGATTTTAAGCGGAATAGGAGAGCAAGATGGCAAAAGAAAAGAGTCTGGAATCCATGGTCAAGGACAGGGAGAGAAACAGAAAAATCCGGGCAGTAGTCAGTGACATGGACGGTTCCTTTCTGGATGGAAGAGGCATGGTAAGCCAGAGGAACATTGAGGCAGTCCGTGGCCTTGTGCAGGAGGGGCTGCGGTTTATGGTGTGTACAGGGAGAAGTTATGATGAAGCCAGAACCCCGCTTAAGGAGGCAGGGATTTCCTGTGATATGGTTGCCATGAACGGTGCGGCGATTTATGACAGCAGCGGCAGAGCGGTAAAGGAACACATTCTTTCCAGGGATAAGGTTGGCAGAATCCTCCAGGCAGTGGAGCCTTTTAAAGACAGGCTTATTGTCCAGCTGGTAACCAGTGAAGGTGACTACATCATTGCCAGAGAGGATTTGTTCCGGCATTTTTTTGCAGCCCGGATCTTTCCCAATAAAGAAAGAAGCCGGGAAGAAGAGGAGGCCCTTTTTGCAGGCTACCACAGAGTTGCAAAGGAGGAATTTCTGGGGAAGGAGCGCAGATGCTTTAAAGCAGTAACATTAAGTGAGGATACGCAGCTCATAAGCGGTATCAAGGACAGGATGACAGCAGTAGGCGGCGTATGCGTGGCGGCATCTTTTCCAACCAACTGGGAAATTACCCATGAGCAGGCCAGCAAGGGAGCGGGGCTGGCAGACTGTGCGAAACGGATGGGATACGGTTTTCATGAAATTATGGCCCTGGGAGATGGTGACAATGATAAAACCATGCTGTCCCTTCCACTGGGCTGGAGCGTGGCTATGGGTAATGCAGGAGAGGGATTAAAGGAGACGGCCCAAATCATTACAGGGGCCAACACGGAGGACGGGTTTGCCCAGGCAGTGGAAGCTCTGCTTGAGGGCAGGCGGTAGACAAAGCACAGCCTTGTCAAAAGGGCAGGCTCAGGTGAGACTGGGAAACCGGATACAAACAAATTCGCAGGAGGAAGCAGGATGAGACATGAGAAAGATTGGTACAAGGAACTGGTAATTTATCAGATATATCCCAGAAGCTTTATGGATGGAAACGGGGACGGCATCGGTGATTTAAAAGGGATGACTCAGAAGCTGGATTATCTGAAAGAACTGGGGATCACGGCGGTGTGGATGTCTCCAGTGTATGCATCGCCTAATGTGGATAACGGATACGACATTTCCGATTATTTCAGCATTATGGAAGAGTTCGGCACCATGGAGGACTGGGAGGAGTTTCGGGATCAGGCCCATCAAAGGGGGATTGCCGTTATTATGGATCTGGTGCTGAACCACAGTTCTGATTTGCATGCATGGTTTCAGGAATCGAAAAAATCCAGGGATAATGAATTCAGTGATTATTATATCTGGCGTGACCCGGCGCCGGACGGCGGGGCGCCTAACAAATGGCTGTCTGTGTTTGGCGGCGGGGCATGGGAGTATGTGCCGGAACGGGGACAGTATTATCTTCATTTCTTTGCCAAGGAGCAGCCGGATCTGAATTGGGATAACAAGGAGGCCAGGGAAAAGATCTTTGACATTATCCGTTTCTGGAATGATAAAGGTGTGGACGGATACCGTGTGGACGCCATCAGTTATCTGGATAAAGGCATGGATGGAAGGGCGGATATGTCAGAACCCTTCGGCACCTCCTCCTGCGCAAACCTGGAGGGAACGCACAGGTATATCCGGGAGATGGTGGAAAAGACCACAAGGCCGGACAATCTGATGACAGTAGGCGAGGTAAATATCCGGAATCTTCAGGATGCAAAGGATTACACCAGTGCTTCCAGAGGGGAATTTGACATGGCCATCGGTTTTGTGCCGCCCATTGTGGAGATCAAAACCTGGTCGCCGGAAAGGTTTAAGAAAGAGGTAAAGGAGCAGTATGAGGCTTTGAAGGAAGACGGCTGGTGGGCCAGGTTTTTCAGCAACCATGATAAACCGAGACAGGTTTCTCTTTACGGAGATGACAGGGAGTACTGGCTTGAGTCAGCGAAAATGCTGGGATGCTATCTGCACACGCTGCCGGGAACGCCTTTTGTGTATCAGGGAGAGGAACTGGGCATGACCAATATCCAGCTTCCGTCCATTAACGATTATGATGATATTGACACAAAGAATTATTATAAAACCATGCTTAAGGAGGGAGCTTCGCCTAAGGAGGCATTGGCAGAATCTCAGATGGTCAGCAGGGATAATGCCAGGACGCCTATGCAGTGGGATGACAGTGAAAACGGAGGTTTTTCTTCCTGCAGGCCATGGCTGCCTGTAAATGAAAATTATACCAGGATCAATGCGAAACAGCAGATGGAGGATCAGGATTCGGTGTTTCGGTTCTACCAAAAGCTGATTGCCCTGCGGAAGGAAAACCCGGTTCTGGTTCATGGAGATTTTAAACTGTGCTGTCCTGAGGAAGGCCCGGTGATTGCTTATACCAGAAGCCTTGAGGGAGAGACCTGGCTGGCAGTGCACAATTTTTCCGGGCAAGAGCAGAAGCTGGAACATGACCAGGTGACAGAGGAAACCAGGGTTATTCTGGGCAACTATAAGGGGCAGTAGGCAGGGAATGGTTTTGTAAGGCTCAGGGCCTATGAGACAATGCTTTTAAGGCTAAAATAATTTAGGGAATCCAAAACGTCAGACATAAATTGCAGGATCTTCTTACAAAGCAATTGAAATCTCTTCCAGGTTTATGTATAATAGGTAGCACATCAGGGTGTGGACAGCAGTACTTACATGCCTTGCGAATCATAGAAGAGGAGAGTTTGTTTATGAAGAAAGTATATGCCACAAACAATGCGCCGTCAGCCATCGGACCTTATTCCCAGGCCATACAGGCAGGAGACTTCGTATATGTATCGGGACAGCTGCCCATTGATCCGGCTACGGGAGAATTTGCAGGAGCGGATATTGCCAGCCAGACGAAGCAGTCCCTGACCAACATTAAGTCTATCTTGGAGAGCGAAGGGCTGTCCATGGAACATGTGGTAAAGACCACGGTTCTTCTTCAGAATATCGGCGATTTCGGGGCCATGAATGAAGTATACGGCACATTTTTTGAGAGCGCTTATCCGGCCAGGGCCGCATTTGAGGTGGCAGCGCTTCCAAAGGGTGCTCTGGTTGAGATTGAGGCGGTTGCTTACAGTAAAAAGTAAACCAGCATGTGCCCGGCAGCGGTGCCTTTGAAGGCATGGGCAGCAACATCAACAGACAGGAGCAGTGAATACCATGAGATACGAAATGACCCCCAAGGGAGTGTGTTCTACCAAGATTTGTTTTGATTTAAATGACAATGTGGTAACCAATGTGGCTTTTACCAATGGCTGCAACGGCAATCTGAAGGCGATCTGCAAGGTTATAGACGGCATGACCGTGGAACAGATAGAGGGATATTTCATAGGCAACTTATGCGGCAGGAAAAATACATCCTGCGCAGATCAGCTGGCGCGGGTGGTGCGGCAGGCCTACGAGGATTCGAAAAAGGTTGGCTGACAAGCCGGCAGGGCTGCCGCAAAACCATGGCTTTCGGTTGATTCTGGCAGGGGCATACAAAAGAGCCTTACGCCTCTGCTGCGGAAGCGCCGGATTTTATGGCAGCCTCATATGAAAAAGCGGTTCTGCGGGAGCAGGGCCTTTTTGAAGTCAGGAAACGGATGGGAAGCGTGTACAAAGATGGCCGGGAGCATGCTGGAATCTGCACAAGGCAGATCCGGCAGGAATGATTTTCGGATATGATCCGATACAATGGCAAAAGGCAGGAAGAAAAGGCGGTAGGAGAATGGATAAATACGAGATGCTGAATCCCATGCAGAGAGAGGCTGTTTTCTGCACAGAAGGGCCTCTTTTGATTCTGGCAGGGGCCGGGTCCGGAAAAACAAGGGTTTTGACTCACAGGATTGCTTATTTGATTGAAGAAAAGCAGGTAAAGCCATGGAATATTATGGCTATTACATTTACTAATAAAGCAGCAGGAGAGATGCGGGAGAGAGTGGACAGGCAGGTGGAGTTTGGGGCGGACAGCGTCTGGGTCAGCACCTTTCATTCTGCCTGCGTCAGGATTTTGCGGCGGCATATAGAATTTCTGGGATTTGAGACGAATTTCAGCATTTATGATACAGATGATCAGAAAACAGCCATAAAACAGGTCTACAGGGCCATGAATGTGGATCATCGGATGTATAAAGAGCGGGTGGTAATGTCAGAGATATCCAGGGCAAAGGATCAGCTTATTACCCCGGCGGAATACATGAAAGGCGCAGCAGGCAGTGTCTATAACGAGATGGTGGCCAGGATTTATGAGGAGTATCAGAAGTTTTTAAAGAGGAACAATGCCCTGGATTTTGATGATCTCATTGTGAAGGCTGTAGAGCTGTTCAGGGCGCAGCATCAGGTGCTGGATTATTACCAGGAGCGTTTCCGCTACATCATGGTAGATGAGTATCAGGATACTAACAGGGCCCAGTTTGAGCTGGTGCGTCTTCTGGCGGATAAGTATAAAAATCTGTGTGTGGTAGGTGATGATGACCAGTCGATTTACAAGTTCCGCGGGGCGGATATCAGAAATATCTTAAACTTTGAGGATTCTTTTCCTGGTACAAAGGTGATCAAGCTGGAGCAGAATTACCGTTCCACCCAGAACATTCTGGACGGGGCCAATCAGGTTATCCGCAACAATAAGGGAAGGAAAGATAAGACGCTGTGGACAGCCAATGACAGGGGCCAGTGCTTAAAGTACCGGCAGTTTGACCAGGCAGGGGATGAGGCTGAATTTATTGTCCGGAATATTCTGTCAAAGGGATATTCTTATGAGGACTGCGTGGTGCTTTACCGGACCAATGCTCAGTCCAGGCTTTTAGAGGAACAGTGCATCCGGTTTAACGTGCCTTACCGGCTGGTGGGGGGAGTGAATTTTTACCAGAGAAAAGAGATCAAAGATATTCTTTGTTATTTGAAAACCATTTCCAACGGTAAAGATGATCTGGCTGTAAGCCGTATTGTCAATGTTCCCAGAAGGGGAATCGGCGCCGCCTCCATAGGAAAAATGACTATTTTTGCGTCAGCCAATGATTACAGCCTTTATGAGGCCATGTGCCGGGCCAAGGTGATTCCAGGTCTTGGAAAGGCGGCGGATAAGGTAAGCCGGTTTACGGATCTTGTCGGGGAATTCCGAAGGAGAATGGGGGAAGAGGAATATTCTTTGCGGCAGCTGATAGAGGATGTCCTGGTGGAAACAGGGTACAAGGCGGAGCTGGAGGCAGAAGGCGGCGTGGAAGCGGAAAGCCGTCTGGAGAATATTAATGAATTGATCAATAAGGCAGTAAGTTATTGTCATGAGGCAGAGAATCCTACGCTTGAGGAGTTTCTGGAGGAGGTGTCTCTGGTAGCTGACGTGGATGCCCTGGACAATTCAGAGCAGAAGGTGACTCTTATGACTCTTCACAGCGCCAAGGGCCTGGAGTTTGACAACGTGTATTTAAGCGGAATGGAGGAAGGCCTGTTTCCCAGCTATATGTCTATTATGTCCGGGGAAGAAGGGGACATGGAGGAGGAGCGGCGCTTATGCTATGTGGGCATGAC
>CATLBO010000107.1 GCA_949879025.1 uncultured Hungatella sp.
TTATCTACTTGACTTTTAATAGTTGGTCTTTCTGATTGGTTAAAGCGATTACTTTGCAATTTGACATGGGTGCGTCCTCCTTTCGCATAGATTTAGCCGCTTTGTCAAAGGCGGCTATGTAACTGTACCAGAGGACGCAGAACGCAAAAAAGCCGCTTACTCTTAAAAGGGTTAAGAATAAGCGGCTCAATCTCGATGTGCCTTAGACATATTCAATTTTTACTTTTTTAATGGGGGCATTGGCTACCTTGAAAATAATCTCGTCAACGCAGTCCCCGTATTTGCCCTGCTGTATGAGCTGATTTTTCAGCTCCACAAGGCTATGTAAAAGTAATGATTTCTCCCTGCTGTCTACATATAAATGGGTTTTCTTTTCCCTCATACCGTCCACCGTCCTTTCTTGGCTTCATTATACCGTTATGAGGAAGTCCCGTCAAAACTGTAACTTTGCATTTCTTGGTATTTTACCGTATCAAGGCTCATTCCCCAGTAGTAAATAAGTAGTAAATAGGGGTTGCAATCCTCAAGAAATGCGGGGAAATGCTTTATTTTGCGGGGATAATTGCTCATTTACTTGATTTTTCTTCTAAAAATAAATACTTTATCTTTAAGTTTCCATAATGTAATTAGAATCGTAACAGATGCAGTTATTATTGCAGATAATAGATCGGTTAAGACTTGGCTTATATTAGGGATATAAGAAAATACGATTTTAGTAATTTTGTAAATTATAACTACAATAATCAGTATTACAAATAATACTGATAAATTAAAAAATATATCCAAAGTTCTATTTAAAAATACTATACTTTTTTTCTTGTTTTTCTTCATAATTTAAATTAAATGACGGATAGTTAGGGATTACTATTTCTCACTAATGTAATGATAACTATGTATTATCTATCAGAATAGCAAGACTGGATAAAATGACAGGTGTGGAATGACAGGGAGCAGGGACGGATACGGGCCGCTGCGTGCCTAGTAGGGAGGTGTGGGAGAGCAGTCATATAACTTTGCAGCTACTTTTCACGTTACGCTATCCTTTGTTTGGGATACGTTGACAAATATTTGGCCAAACGATATAATGTGTTTAGGGAGATGAACGAATGAAATATGAAGATGCAGCTATTTTAGAGCAGGGGAGCGAAACTGACAGCAGTACAATTTTTGATGATGTATTTCGTACAATCGCACAGAAGATGCCGTACCTTCTGATTCCGCTGATTAACGAAGTTTTCGGAACGGTATACTCTGACGATCAGGAGTTTGAGCAGCTGAGAAATGAGTATTATGAAAAATTCGGTAAAGTGATTACTGATTCTATTATACGGATTGGGGGGCATATCTATCATATTGAATATCAGTCGGAAAAGGACGGCAATATGGCGGTTCGGATGATGGAATATGATTTTGCCATTGCTTTGGAGCATTTTTCTCTGACAGATGATCATATTACGGAGATTCATTTCCCTGAATCGTGTGTGTTGTATATACGGAACCATAGAGATATGCCGTCATATCATGAAGTCAGAGTGCTTTTTGCAGATGGACAGTCTGTAATGTACCGTGTTCCGGTAATCATGGCCAGGGATTATACGGTGAGCAGTATATTTGAAAAACAGCTTTTGTTATTGTTGCCATACTACATTTTAAGGTATGAACATTTTTTGAAGTCGAATCATGTCAATCAAAAGAAAATGGATCAGCTCCTGGATGATTACAGAGAGATAAATGATCAATTGTCGAAATTGCAGGATACTGGCAGTAAGGGACAGCTTTACGTGGATTTGATTGAACTGATTAATCGGATTGCAGATTATGTAATCCCTAAAGACAATCCGTCAAGAGAAAGGATTGGTGATGTTATGGGCGGACAGATTTTGAAATTGAGATCAGAGAAACTCAGAGAGGAAGGTCGGACGCTAGAGATATATTCTATGGTTCAAGATGGAGATACATCTCCAGAGCGTGCGGCAAGGAGGTTGGGAATTACCGTACCGATTCTGAAAAGTAGGATGATTGCTTCCGGATACAGGTATCCGGAGGTATAAAATAATAAAGTGGGATCGTTATGGTATGTATAAAGAAGGAATTGCCGCTGTTGAGAGAGTGATTAAAGCGAAAGCTACCGGAGAGCCATGTTGGAAAGATATGGCCTTGTACTGTAAAGAGCCCCAAATTTGTGCCACCATGGCACAAGGCAGAAATAAGATAGAATTGTAACTAAAAAGAGACTACATTGGGACGGTGGGGCTATTGACTTGCAATTTTGAATCTTTTATAATGGTATCATCAATTTTTATGCATGGTTAGGACATGGGGAGCCATAGGAATTGAAACCGAATATTGCAAAAAGGGAAGCAATCATCAGATTTGGTGGTTGCTTTAGTATCTGTAAAAATGAAAAAACAGGAAAATGTCAGAGCATGGCTGCGGTCATGCTTTTTCTTTTGGAAAGTGGGGCCAATTCCAAAAGACTGCGCTGAAGGCGAACCGCATTGTAACCATAGAGGATGGGCAGATTATCAGCGGCGAGAAGCACAGGTGAGCAGTATGTGGAAAAACATTGAATTTTTTATAAAAGAAAAGGGTGCCCGCTGAGTCATTTCATGACTTTTGGGACACCCTCGCAAACTTAATAATTACTCCTTATGGACGTACCGTTCAATAGTAATGCATCAAAGAGTCACTCCCTGCCGAAACAGACAGAAACCATGCATTCGCTTTATTCCCTGTGTGCCGCATTTTTTCCTGCCAGCCGGCCAAAGGTTACGCTGCGCCCTGCTGCGGCTCCTGCCAGCAGATTGGGATAACTGGTGGCAAAATACCCGCCGGAACAGTCTCCGGACACATACAGCCCTTCAATAGGAGTCCCCTCAGGAGTAACCGCATTCATATTGGTGTCGATTTTAATGCCGTCCAATGTGCAGATAAAATATCCGCCGCTCATGCGGACACCTTCAAAAGGAGCGGTCCGCATCTCAGACAGACGGTAAGCCTCTTTGCCGAAATCCTCATCCTTCTGCATATCGTAAAGCTGATTGTAGCGTTCCACAGTGGCTTTGAAATTCTCTGGCGGAAGGCCCAGCTTTTGGGCCAATTCCTCAATTGTATCGGCAGTTACCACATACCCGTCCTGACGGTACTGTGCCATAAATGCGCTTTCGTTAAACTCAAAAGGCCACACCGCCTCTGCACCGTTGGCGTGAGGAAACATACGGCTGCAGCCGTGGCTGTCAAAGCGCTCCAGATCAGACTTATAGTTGGAATCCCACACCATGGCATAGGTCATGCCAGGCAGATTAAATGCATCATGAAGAATATGGTCATAGCAGCCGCTTTCATTGGTAAAACGGTTTCCATCCAGATCCACTTTCAGAAATGGCTGGGAACCCATCCAGAACAATACGCCCTGAGTCTGGCAGCCTGTCTGATCCGGCATGATTCCTCCGCGGTCAAACAGCATCCCTGCATGGGTTTCATCCATGGCCGCCCCTGCCCATAGGCAGGCTTTAATGCCGTCACCCTGGCTGCCGGGATAGGAGTAATTGATATTGATCATTTTTACGGTTTCAGGCTGCAGAGCCTGCAGCATTTGTTTATTAAGGCTGTAGCCGCCGGTGCAGATAATCACGCCTTTTGAAACATTGTAGCGGGCATAGCCGCCGTCAACCGATGCATAGAGGCCGGTAACTTTCTGGCCGTCTTTAATAAGTTCCACCATGGCAGTGTCATAATGGATCTCCAGGCCTAAGCCTAAGCCGTATTCTTTTACGATTTTGGCAGTAACGCCTTCCTCCCCTTGTGTTGCGCTCATCTGCAGAGAATGTCCCACGTCATAAATGGGGTAGCGCACCTTCTGAGAGTGATCATCTACTTCATGAAGAAACGAAAGTCCGGCTTTCTCCAGAATATCGGCATACCAGTCAATGGCTTCACCGGAATGGTCAGCCCACACTTTGTACAATCTCTGATCACCGTAGCCATTGCTCTGGCGGTACATTTCTGTAATAACATCAAATTTATCAGGATTGTCATTGTTGGCCAGCTGCTGCTTGCTGCCGATGGCTGCCAGAGTATCCCGGATGCCGGAGCCGCCGAATGCTTCGCCGAATTTTTCGATCAAAATAGTCTTTGCGCCTTCCTCCACGGCTGCACATGCGGCAAAAAGCCCGGCAGTGCCGCTGCCGACTACCAAAACCTCTGTATCATAGGTTTTAACCACCTGGCTTTCGTCGATGACAGGGGCAGAACCCAGCCAGTCGCCTGCAGATGCTTCTTCCTTCTTTGAAGCGTCTTCTGCCGCCGATTCTGCAGGCGCAGTAGTTTCTGGCGCAGCGGTTTCTGATGGGGCCGCTTCAGCTGCAGTGGTTTCCGGCGGGGCTGTGGTGGTTTCCGGATCTGCAGCCTGGGAGCTGCATGCCCCCAAAATACCGGCGGCTGCTACGCTTAAGGCACCGGCAGCAGTACCCCGCAGAAAATCTCTTCGGGAAATTTCTTTTTTAGTCATGGCTATCCTCCCTTTTATCACAATAATTCTAAACGTATTTGTACCTGACTGCAACGATTATAGAAAGCCAGGCGCAAAAACACGTTCAGCCGCACATCTGTGACTGCTGATGCAGATATCTTATCATCTTTACAGAGAAGGGAAAAGAATATATAATTACCATATAAACGCAGGAAAAAACTGCGTCTGTAATGGGGGAGAATCATGAATCTTACACAGCTAAGGTATTTTCTTGCGGCAGCAGAAACCTTAAACTACACAAAGGCGGCAAAGCAGCTGTATGTTTCCCGCCAGGCACTTCGCCAGGCACTGCTGCTTCTGGAAAATGAATTTGAGACGCCTCTGTTTATCAATCAGCGCAATAAGCTGTCTCTGACTGCAGCCGGTGAATATCTGCGTGCGGCAGGGGCGGAGGCGGTGGAGAAATTCGATATGGTTCAGGAGGGAATGAAACGCTTTGCCGGGGAAAAGAAAACTCTGACTATTGCGTTATCTAAAAGCCTGTTTCCGTTTATGATTCCGGAGATGGATAAGATGATAAAGCGTTTTGAGGCCAGATACCCTATATGCTGTCTGGACTTTCTCCCCCTGTCCAATGATGAGGCCATAAGGGCAGCTGCTGACCAAAGCTGTGACTGCAGCTTAATTATTCAGATGCCCTGCCTGCGCCCAGGGATGGTTATGAAAGTACTGACACAGTATGATGCAGCCATCAGCTTTGGAGAGGAAGCCCATCATCCGGATTATGAGCCGGTAAAGCCGGCAGACTTAGAGGGCAGGCTCTGCATCGGCATGGGCAGCCTGTACGAAACCATGCGTCCATTCTATGCAGCGTGTAGGGAAGACGGGGTAGAACTGCAGTATGAAATTGTTCCAAACGCCATTGATGCGTTTTATCGGGTGGCCCATGAAAATGCAGCGGCTTTCGATATTTTAATGGACAGCGTTTGTTTTGGAGATACGGGAAGCTATGGGATTTTGGAGGGATATTACTGGGAAATCGGCCTTCTGTGCAGAGAAAACTCCCAAAACCGTGATGCGGAAGATACGTTTTTCCGGTTCATGAAGGAGGAATTTCAGCGAATGGAAGGAAAAGGGAAGGATTAAGATAGGCAGTAACCTCCATGAGCCCGGTTGGGAACGCACCGCCACGCATGAAAGTCCGGCGGGCACATTTGGCATACCTGAATTTATGCCGCCTAATGGGCGGCGGACTTTTACAGTAAGTATAGAATGATATAAAATATGATTTTTAAGAGGAGGATGATTATGAGAAAGAGGAGAATTAGTATATCATTAATATGTATACTGTCAGCAGGTGTCATCATGATTGCATTTGCTGCTTTCAGAGGCAGAAAACCATATAAAGATTTGGAGGCAGTTCAAATCGTATCAGCTGAGGTTCGATTAACGCCGCCAGACAAAACCATTCGAATTACAGAAATTGAGGAATTAGCGGATTTACTAAGAGGTGTTGTTATCTATAATGAGGATAATTCGTATACAGAGTATTCGGGACAGGGTGTTATCTTTACATTGACCATGACAGATGGAACACAGACAAGCATCATGGCATATAACCCGTTCCTTGTTATCGATGGTGTGGGCTATAAAACAAAATATGAACCATGTGAAGCACTGAATCAATACGCAAATATGCTGCTTGATCTAACAGAAATGTCTGCTTTTGCAGATAATATGCAGGAAATAATATTTCATGCAACAGTCATAGAGGCAGCAGAAGACTGGATTTTAGTAAAACCTGCAGAAGATTCTTTGGAATTTGACTCAGCAGATAAAATCAGTATCTTTAATAAAGAGAAACTTGCGCTGCAAATTGGAGACACTGTAGAAATTGTTTACAATGGAGAGATATTAGAATCCTACCCGGCACAATTGGGAGAGGTATATAAAATTACGTTGCTTGAACAGGGAAAGGCAGATACCATGTGGGACAGGCTGCCAATGGTAAGGGTAAATAACAAATTGTACTATGATACTGGAAGAGAAAGTACAGTCAGTGGACGCTGCGGCAATATGGATGGGGAGATCACATCGGCGGTAGATGGAACCGAAATTCCAACGGAAGATAACCAGTCCAACTTTGGAAGCGGGTTTGGATACCAATATGGGGCAGGCGATACAATAGAAATTTATATGAATGAAAAATGGTTTGTTTTTGAACATAGGGAAGAATCTGAGTGAAAGATTAAAGAATGCATAAGTACTTACTGAAATGCTACAGGCAGTACTAGGAACACTTTTCCGAAAAGACAATAAAAAAACTCCCTGAGTTGGACTCGAACCAACGACACTGCGGTTAACAGCCGCATGCTCTACCGACTGAGCTATCAAGGAATGTTTATAAAAGCAATTATACTCATGTTTTGGAAATTGTCAAGAGGGAAAATGAAAATCATATTAACGAAATTTTAACAATCCAAAAGCTTGGGATTCAGGGATTCCTCATGTATAATTACCATATTGCCGTTAAAAAGGCAAGGGACTGACGCATTTGCCGCAGCCAAAAACAAAAAACAGCAAGGAGGACGCAGGTTTGAGAATGATGAAGCCAAAGCTTCAGGAAAAGTTGGAAGAAGCGTTTAAGGCGGTTCTCCCGGTGGTGGGGATTGTTTTGCTTTTGTGTTTCAGCGTGGCTCCGGTTCCTCCGGGGATCGTGATGGAATTTTTGGTGGGAGCCGTGTTTCTGATTGCAGGCATGATGTTTTTTACCCTGGGGGCTGAGATATCCATGACTCCCATGGGAGAGCAGGTAGGCAGAAGCATGACCAGAAGCAGGAAACTGTGGGTATTTACGGTTTTGGGATTTATTTTGGGATTTGTCATTACCATTTCAGAACCGGATCTGCAGGTTTTGGCAGGGCAGGTGCCTTCCATTCCCAATATGGTGCTGATTCTGTCAGTGGCCGTGGGAGTAGGAATTTTTTTGGTGGTGGCTTTGGTGCGCATGCTGTTTGGCATCGCTTTGGCGCCTATGCTGTTGGTTCTCTATGGGGTGGCTTTAGGGCTGGCATTTCTGGTGCCAGGGGATTTCCTGGCAGTGGCTTACGATTCCGGCGGCGTGACCACAGGGCCTATGACCGTTCCTTTCATTATGGCCATGGGCGTAGGTATTTCTTCTATTAGAAATGATAAGCATGCGGCAGATGACAGCTTCGGGTTGGTGGCTTTGTGCTCTGTAGGGCCGATTCTGGCTGTGCTGCTTCTTGGGATGATCTTTAAACCGGAAGGCAGCGATTATGCGGCAAGCCAGTACATAGAAGCAGCCAATTCCGTTGCCCTGCGGCAGATGTTTACGTCATCAATTCCTCATTACATGAAAGAGATTGGAATGTCCATGATGCCGGTGCTGATCTTTTTCAGCATTTTCCAGATGGTTGCTTTAAAAATGGACAGGCGGTCCCTGGGCAGGATACTGGTGGGGCTGGTGTACACCTATGTAGGGCTGGTGGTGTTTTTGACTGGGGCCAATGTAGGGTTTATGCCTGCAGGAAGCTTTCTTGGGCAGACCTTGGCAGGGCTTCGGGAAAAATGGATCATAATTCCCGTGGGCATGATTATCGGATATTTTATTGTTTTGGCGGAGCCGGCGGTTTACGTGCTGATGAAGCAGGTGGAGGAACTGACAGACGGGGCGGTTTCCGGCACGGCAATGAAATTGAGCCTTTCCATCGGCGTGGCAGTGTCTATCGGGCTTGCCATGACCAGGGTTATGACAGGGATTTCGATTTTGTGGTATCTGATTCCTGGATATGGCCTGGCATTGGTTCTTACGTTTTTTGTCCCTAAAATTTTTACGGCCATTGCCTTTGACTCAGGCGGCGTGGCGTCAGGGCCTATGACGGCGGCATTTCTGCTTCCCTTTGCCATGGGGGCCTGTCAGGCAGTGGGAGGAAATCTGGTAAGGGATGCATTCGGAGTGGTGGCGATGGTGGCTATGACGCCGCTGGTTACCATTCAGGCTTTAGGGCTTCTCTATCAGCTTCAGACCAGGCAGGCAGCAAAAGGAGAGGAGACTGTCCGGACAGACCCAGGCCTGGAGGCTTTCGGAGACTACGATATTATTGAACTGTAGGGGGCTTAAGGATGAGTGAACTTTATATGATGACCACCATTACCAACCGGAATATGCTGCCTAATTTCCTGGGGTTTTATAAGGAAGAAGGTGTGACAGTAAACCTGATTACTCTGGGGCGGGGCACGGCAGCCAGCGAGGTCATGGACTATTTCGGGCTTGAATCAGCGGAAAAAGCCGTGATGTTTGCAGTGGTGACAGGAGAAACTTGGACAGAAGTGAAAAAAGGGCTGCAGAAGCGTTTCCGCATCGACGTGCCTGGCACGGGAATTGCATTTACGGTACCTATGGCCAGCATTGGAGGCAAACGGGAGATAAAATTTCTGACAGAGCAGCAGGACTTTGTGAAAGAGGAGGAAGGGACGTTGAAGGATACGACTCGGGAGCTTCTGGTGGTCATTGCCAACCAGGGATACAGCAATATGGTTATGGATGCAGCCAAAAGCGCAGGGGCAGGCGGCGGCACGGTGATTCATGCCAGGGGAACGGGCATGGAGAGAGCGGAAAGCTTTTTCGGCGTGTCTTTGGCGTCGGAAAAGGAGATTATTTTTATTGTGTCCAAGACCGGCCAAAGATCAGAGATTATGAAGGCGGTTATGAGGCAGGCCGGAATGGAAAGCAAGGCGAAATCCATTATTTTCTCCCTTCCGGTCAGCAGCACGGCAGGATTAAGGCTTCTGGAGGAGGAGCAGGAGGATTAAGGCGGAAATTCTCAGAAAGGACAGAAGAAAATGACCGGCGTCTACTACACGTCAGGAGAATTTGCAAGAAAGGCCAATGTAACCATCCGCACTATCCGCTTTTATGACAAGCAGGGGATTTTAAAGCCCAGCAAAGTCAGCGAGGCAGGGTACCGGATGTACACAGACGAGGATTTTGGGCGGCTGCAGAAGATTCTTTCTTTGAAATATCTGGGGTTTTCTCTGGAGGAGATCATGGCCCTGACTATTAACGATGACAGGGAAGACATGGCCCATTCCTTAAGGCTTCAGAAGGAACTGATACGCAAGCGAATACGCCACCTGGAGATGATGGAGCAGACCCTTGAGGACACTTCCCGCATGGTGGAAGAATCTGGCTCCATTGACTGGAATAATATTTTGAATCTGATCCACATTACCAATATGGAACACGCCGTGGTGGAGCAGTATAAGACGTCTGTAAATATCAATGCCAGAATCGGCCTGCACCGGCGGTTTTCACATAATCCGGTGGACTGGTTTTCATGGATTGCAGGGCAGATCCCCTTTGAAAACATGGAAAAAATCCTGGAGGTGGGCTGCGGCAACGGGCAGCTGTGGCAGCAGGTGCCTGGGGAGATTCTTGAGAAGAGGGAGATCCATGTGACCGATGCCTCCTCAGGCATGGTGGAGGATGCGGCGGAAGCCTTGGAAAAAAGCGGAAGGGGCTGTCTCATATTTGAAACCGAGGACTGCCAGAAGCTTTCCTATGAAGAGAGGATGTTTGACGGCATCATTGCCAACCATGTGCTGTTTTATGTAAAGGACATTTACAGGGCTTTAAGAGAAATACGCCGTGTACTGAAAAAAGACGGTGTGTTTTACTGCAGCACTTACGGGAAGGAGCATATGAGGGAGGTTACTTTGCTGGTTCAGGAATTTGACTCCAGGATTACCCTGTCTGATGTTGCCCTGTATGAATTGTTCGGGCTGGAAAATGGGCAGGATATGCTTAAGAAAGTGTTTGGCCAGGTGGAAAAGGTGATGTATGAGGACTACCTTTTGGTGGAGGAGGCAGGGCCGCTTCTTGACTATATTATGTCCTGCCATGGAAACCAGGGGGAGATACTGGGAAACAGGCAGCAGGAATTTAAAAAGTTTCTGCAGAAAAAGATTGAGGAGCAAGGCGGAATCAAAATCAGCAAAATGGCAGGGCTGTTTGTGTGCAGCGGACAGGCAGACTAAAATATTTTTCAGATGCACAAAAAAATGGAAAACCCCTTGACAGTGACGTAACGTAACCCTTTATAATGTGTTTAAACCAAAGGACTGGAGGACACACTATGAAGGGTATTATTTTGGCTGGCGGGTCAGGAACCAGGCTGTACCCGCTGACAACCGTAACATCAAAACAACTGCTTCCCATTTACGATAAACCAATGATCTACTATCCTCTGTCTGTGCTTATGAGCGCAGGAATCCGGGAGATCCTTATTATCTCCACGCCGGAGGATACGCCCAGGTTTGAACATCTGCTAGGTGACGGACATCAATTCGGAATCAGCCTTACCTATGCGGTTCAGCCATCTCCTGACGGACTGGCCCAGGCATTTATTATCGGGGCTGACTTTATAGGAAGCGACCATGTAGCCATGATTCTTGGTGACAACATTTTTGCAGGCCACGGCTTGAAAAAGCGGCTTCTGCGGGCAGCCAACAAACAGGAGGGCGCCACAGTATTCGGTTATTATGTGGATGACCCGGAGCGGTTCGGCATTGTGGAGTTTGACTCTGACGGGAAGGCAGTGTCCATTGAGGAAAAGCCAGAGAAGCCTAAATCCAATTACTGCGTAACAGGGCTTTACTTTTATGACAATAAGGTGGTAGAGTATGCCAGAAACCTGAAGCCTTCGGCACGGGGGGAACTGGAGATTACGGATTTGAACCGCATTTATTTGGAGGAGGGGAAGCTG
>CATLBO010000108.1 GCA_949879025.1 uncultured Hungatella sp.
ACCGCAGTCCATCCTTGCGTTTTTGATTGTCATCCCAAAAAATTCATGTAAATCTTCCACTATTCGTTCATCTCCCAGTAAGATTGTACTAATGGAGGGAGAAAAGCGGAATGAACTAATATTTCAGAATAAACATGAACAATTATACTTTATTGATTATTTCTGTGTTTTTGTATTTGTACAGCCAGTAAGATGGTAAAGTTGGAGGAATAATACAAATACAGCTGTTATTTATAAATTATGAAAAAACTATGAACTGAATACCTTATATTGACTTTTGCCATGCAGATGGGTATAATGCCTTTTGTTAAATAGAATTCTAAATATTATGAGGTGCAGCTATGGATGAAAAGAAATTGATGGAGCAGTATGACAAAATGAACCGGAAAATGCAGCGGCACTTCGCGGGCTATTTCTCTGATTCCCAGTTGACCTGTATTCAGGGGATTGTTCTCCATTACATTATTGTGGAGAATGAACGGAGGGATATTTTTCCAAAAGACCTGGAAGAATTTTTGGGAATTAAGGGATCTTCTGTCACCAGTCTGATCAACAATCTGGAGCAGGGGGGCTATCTGCGCCGGGAAAGTCTGGAATCAGATGGCCGGTATAAAAAACTGGTATTGACGGAAAAAACGAAAGAGATACAGGAAGATATAGTAAGGAGAGTTTATGATTACATGCACAGTATGTTTGTTGGTATACCGGAAGAACATCTGAAAATTTTTGAGTCCGTGATCCGACAGATGGCTAAAAATGCTGACAAATAAAAGGCGGCGTTCTTTTTTGCCTATATACTTAGAATTCTATTTGTTTTGCTGTGGAGGAATGGAGATGGGATTCTTGTCTGTAAAAATGAAAACAGGATTGCGGCCAGCACGTTCTGTCCCGCTTAAAAAGGAATTTTTCTGCCCCCATAATTAGAAATCTAATTACTGGGGGCGAGCTGACTTATCTAAAAAATGTGATTGTATATAGGAGGATGAAATAACATGAGTAAGGCAACAACTGTGGAAAATCCGTTGGGGATAGAACGGGTAGGAAGGCTGCTGGCAAGGTATGCCATCCCAAGCATCATAGCTTTGATTATCAATTCCCTTTATAACATGGTGGATCAGATTTTTATTGGTCAGGGAGTAGGCTTTCTGGGAAATGGGGCAACAAACATTATCGCCCCAATCACAATGATTACAATTGCGATCGCAACGCTTTTCGGTGATGGCCTTGCGGCCTTTTTCAGCCTCAGCCTTGGAAAAGGTGAGGGTGAGAAAGCGGCAAAAGGGTTGGGAACTTCGATCCTTTATGGAAGTATTTTTGGCATTGCCTGGACAGTTATCGCTTTTATTTTCCTGAAACCATTATGCCTGATATTTGGGGCTACGGAAAATATCCTGCCCTACGCACTCGATTATGGACGTATCATCGTACTTGGATTTACTTTTCAGATTGTGGGAAATGCGATCAACAGCGCGATCCGAACAGATGGAAGCCCGCGTTATGCCATGCTTGCAATGATGGTCGGGGCGGTTCTCAACATTATCCTTGATCCGATTTTCATATTCGTATTTCATTGGGGTGTCAAGGGGGCGGCGATTGCTACGATTGCAAGCCAGTTATTTGGGCTTTTGCTTAATATTGCTTACTTGTTCCGGCTGAAAACGATCAGGCTGTCCAGACAGTCATTTTCCTTCGATATTCGGACTGCGGGAAGGATTGCAAGCCTTGGCTTTGCAAGTGGTGCAAACAATCTGACATCGACAGTGGTAGCATTTGTGTCAAACAATCTGATGACGAAATATGGAGCGCTCTCTGTTTATGGACCGGATATTCCGCTTACGACTTTTGGCTTATGTATGAAAGTGAGCATGCTTGCGTTTTCCATTGGCATCGGTGTTGCTAGCGGCAGCCAGCCGATCATCGGGTTTAACTATGGCGCACAGAAGTATGACCGTGTGAAAAAGACATTTTTACTGAGTGCCGGGGTTGCTACGATCATTACCTCTGTTTCGTGGATTATTTTCCAGTGTTTCCCTCTGCAGCTCATTCGGATATTTGGGACGGAATCTGCTCTGTATGAGGAATTTGCTGTTAAGTGTTTTCATATTTACCTGCTGCTTACATTTTTAAATGGCCTGCAGATGTGTGCCGGAGTGTTGTTCCAGGCAATCGGGCAGCCCATGAAAGCGGCGATCACTTCCCTTTCAAAACAGGTGATCTTTTATATTCCGGCCATGATAATTTTATCTCATTTTTTCGGATTGACAGGCATTCTGATGGCAGGACCTGCCGCAGACGCTTTAGCCTTTATCCTTTCCGGCGCTTTTTGTTATAAGGAAATTAAGAAAATGGAGCAGATGAGAGAAAATGCGGCCTGAATGGTTTATGCGGTTATACAGATACGCAGGAACATACCAGAAAAAGAATGGAGGAACAGTACCATGAAAAAAAGAGTTATCACGATTAGCCGGGAATTTGGAAGTGGAGGGCACAGTATAGGAAAGGCTGTTGCTGAAACACTTGGAATCGGCTTTTACGATCAGAAGCTATTGGAAAAGATTGCAGAGGAAACAGGGTTTGCAGAAGAGTTTATCAAGGATGCGGAATATTCTACTGCAAAGAACAGTCTTTTATTTAACCTTGTTATGAACCGTTCTTTACAGGGGCGTACAGAGCCGTCTCCTGCTGACACGATCTACTTCGCGCAGACAAGGATTATTAAAAACCTTGCCGAAAATGAGAACTGCGTAATTGTCGGACGGTGCAGTGATTATATCCTGCGGGATAACAGCGGCTGCCTGCATGTTTTTATCTATTCAGATTCGGACAATCGGGCAAAGCGTATTCTTAAACGCTATGGAGAAAGTGAAAAACCAATTCAAAAAAGAATTGCGGATAAAGACGCACGAAGAAAAATCTACTACTCCCATTATACGGATCGTCCGTGGGGCATACCGCAGAATTATCACCTGTGTCTTAACAGCGGCGTATTAGGTGAGGAGCAGTGTGTAAATACCATTATGAATATTTTCAACAGCTTGCGGAATTAGTTCATTTATGCCTTGAATTTCTGTTGATAAGGGCAACAAAAGAATAGTGGTGTGGGTACTTTTCGATACCTACACCACCTTTTATCATTAATTGTAAAAGGTATTATCCACAATGGATAAAAACTCATAAGGAAGTTTACTGATAAACAAGTTTCGTCTTTTGAGTAAGAACAATAGCAATAACAAATGTTATGATCTCGGCAACAAGCGGGGCAATCCATATCATTCCGCTTCCGAAAATAACAGGAATACCGAATATCGCTATGGCTTTTACTACGATTCCTCTGCATATGGCGATGATATCGGACTGCTTTGTCCTTTTCGTGGAATAAAGCAGTGAGGTATAGACCAGATTGAAAGCCATGGGGATAAAGGACAGACTGAAAACCGGCAATGCTTTGGAAGCTGCGGATACAAGTTCCTGATCCTGATTGAAAATACGGATAACCGACTCATCAAAAATGATCAGACCGGCAGATACCAAAACAGACAGCACGAAATTCACTGCCATGCCAACACGGAAATAGTCATTGATCTCTTTTGTATCCTGTTTCCCGTAACTTTTTCCCCAGAGAGGCTGCAGCCCCTGGGCTACGCCGGAAAGAACAGCGTTTGCCAGGGAATAGATAAAACTTAAGACACTATAAGTGGATACCCCGATATCGCCTACCAGACTGGCAAGAACCAGATTATAGCATAACGCTGTAACCGGGGTGGTAAGCTGTGTGACTGCTTCAGGAGCGCCGCGTTTACAGATCTTTCCAATCAGTGCAGGCTGTATCGTGAAGTGTCGGATTCTGAGATTCCCATGTTTTCGGATGAAATGGGAGAGCAGGACCAGAAGCGAGAAGATCTGCCCCAGCCCCGAAGCAACAGCGGCTCCGATCACACCCATCTGAAGCGGAAAAATAAAAAGCCAGTCAAGAAAGATATTGGATACTGCTCCTGTACACATACCAAGAAAGGATAAGGCTGGAGAACCATCATTCCGGACAAAAACGGAAAGGCAGTTACTCATCAGCATGGGCAGTGAAAAGGCGGAGTAGTAGAAAAGATAGTCTGCCGACAGCCTGCGCATTTCATCTCCCAGGTTGCGGGCACCGCTTAGATACACAATCTGCTGTGAAAAAACAGTCCCTGTGATTGTCAGGGCGGTCAGTGTCAGGGCGGTCATGAATGCATGATTCGCTCCCTCCTTATCGCCGCGGCCCATTCTGATAGCGATAACCGTAGCGCCTCCCATGGGGAACATGGAAACAAGGGCGACTGCGAAGGTAATAAATGGAACGCCGATATTGACAGCGCCTAAAGCGGCTGAACCCACACCCTGCCCTACAAAAATGCCATCCACAACATTGTACAGATAGGTGACAAACAGGCTCCCCACGGAAGGAAAGATGTAGCTGCACAGCAGTTTCATTTTAGAACTCATAGCAAAAACCTCCTTTAAACACGATTGTTATAAATAAAAAAGCGGGATAAAATCCACTGGATCTTATCCCACTTCAACAATCAGATTGATTGCAAGTCCTCTGACAAGCACAAATACATATAACATTTCTTGCTCCAAAAGTCAAGTCTTTATCTTTATTTTGCACTCCTCTTTTTATACTTGTCAGATGCAGTTCAGGCAATTATTGCTATTTGATCATCAATGATGCGAAAACCTCACTTCACTATCCTGGTGAGATGTGTTTTAATATGCGTAAAGAAAGCGAGGAGCTTTCAAATTTGAAAGGAGCGATGAACTATGTTATTACCGAGTATCTTTACAGAAAATCTGTTGGACGACTTTTTTGATCACCCACATCACAGCAACCATCTTCGTTCGTATACTTCTGAAATGATGCGGACAGACGTCAAGGATCTGGGAAATGTCTATGAAATGACAATGAATCTTCCGGGGGTGAAAAAGGAAAACGTAAAAGCAGAACTGAAAGACGGATATCTGACGATCAGTGCTGTATCCGCTGCCCGGAATGATGAAAAAAACAGTGACGGAGTGTACATCAGACGGGAACGTTATGCAGGTTCCGGCAGCAGAAGTTTTTATGTGGGAGAAGATGTAAAACAGGAGGATATCAAAGCAAAATTTGAAGACGGCACTCTGAAGCTGCAGGTTCCGAAGAAAAATCCGGCGGCTGTTGTAGAGAATACAAATTATATCCAGATTGAGGGCTGACGGAGACTGATCATAAAATATTAAAGCAATTGCACACCTCGTAAAAAGAGGCGATGCGGGTGATTTTCATACCTGCACCGCCTCTTTTCTATTGGAAAGAAGTTGCGGTCATGATAGAGATAAACTTTTTCAACAGAGGGCTTACCGCGTTTTTTCGATAGAAAATACCATAAGACAAAGGCTCGCTGCCGGTAATCGGAATGATGCGGATGTCCGAACTGATGAAATGCATCTGCGGCAGGATGGAACAGCCATAACCGGCTCTTACCAGAGTAAGGAGCGCCTGCAGATTATCGCAGATGTAGGTGGATTCCGGAGGGATATGCTGCGCAATGCGGTTCTGCATTTCCGCCGCCTTGAATGGAACGGCATAAGAATTGCAGACCACCATATTCTCCAGATACAATTCTTCTTTTGCCAGCTCTGTCCTGCCGGCGTAAGGGTGGGTATCCGGAACGATGCAGCAGAGCGGGATCCGGAACAGCTCCTGATAGATGATGTCGTTTTTCAACGGAATATCATCCTGAAATCCAAACAGCAGATCGATCTCTCCCTGATAAAACAGCCCCAGAATGGAACGGTGCGGTATCACTTTCAGAAACGGATACAGTTCCGGGATCTGCGCCCGGCATGACTTGAGGACTTTGCAGAGCAGGTCCAGGATTGCCTCGTCTGTGCAGCCTATGGTCAGGATCTGGATATTAGAGGACTGGTGTCTCTGAATTTTCCGCGATGCAGCCTCCAGTCTTCCGACTACGTTTTTCGCGTCCTCCAGAAAGCTGATGCCTGCCGGGGTAAGAGTCACCGTCCGGGTGGTGCGGTGCAGAAGCCTGGTTCCAAGCTCATCTTCCAATGAATGGATCTGCCTGGATACCGCGGACTGGGTGATGTTCAAAATTTCTGCCGCTCTGGCGAAATTCAAGTTTTCCGCAACCTGGATAAAACTCTTTAACTGGTCAGTATTCATGGCGTCTACCTCGATTTCTGCGGAATATTTGATTATTGCGTTTTTGTCATTGATAATACCATATCGTCAATTCACTTTCAAGAGGGAATGTGGTTTAATATAGCATATAGCCCGACAGGGTTATATGCTAACGAGGAAAAATACATTGTATTTTTTCGAGTCTGTCAGTAATGGCTGGCATATTTTTTTGGATAAAGGTTAGCACTCAAAAAAAGAGAGTGCTAACAGCAAGAAGAAAGGCAGGTAAGAGGAATGAAATTAAGACCGTTAGGTGACAGAGTTGTTCTAAAGTATCAGGAAGCGGAAGAAAAGACACAGTCGGGCATTATCCTGCCGGACAGTGCGAAAGAAAAGCCGCAGGAAGTAATGGTTGTGGCTGTGGGGAGCGGAATGAGCCGCGAAGGGAAGAACATACAGACGCAGGTTAAGGAAGGAGACAGGGTAATCTTTTCCAAATATGCCGGGACAGAGGTAAAAATTGAAGAGGAAGAGTATACCATCGTTTCCCAAAAGGACATTATGGCGGTTGTGGAATAGCAGGCAAAAGGCGGATGAAATCTGAAAAGAAAGAAGGAATTAGATTATGGCGAAAGAAATCAGTTTTAATATTGACGCAAGAAAGAAAATGGAGGCAGGCGTAAACAGGCTGGCGGACACGGTAAAGATCACCCTTGGCCCCAAAGGGAGAAACGTAGTGCTGGATAAATCCTACGGCGCTCCGCTGATCACCAACGACGGTGTGACGATCGCAAAAGAGATTGAGCTGGAAGACCGCTACGAAAACATGGGGGCGCAGCTGGTAAAGGAGGTTGCCGCCAGGACCAATGATACTGCCGGGGACGGCACTACCACAGCTACTGTGCTGACCCAGGCCCTTGTTCAGGAGGGACTGAAAAACATTGCCGCAGGGGCAAATCCCATCATTCTCCGCAAAGGGATGAAGAAAGCAAAAGAGGCGGCGGTCCATGGGATTGAAGACATGAGCAGGCCGGTTTCCGGAAAAGCGCAGATCGCGAAAGTGGCAGCCATTTCCGCTGGGAATGAAGAGGTGGGCGAGATGATCGCAGATGCCATTGAGAAAGTAGGCGAAAATGGCGTCATTACCATTGAGGAATCCAAGACCATGAAAACGGAGATTGACGTGGTAGAGGGAATGCAGTTTGACAAAGGATATGTGTCTTCCTACATGTGTGACGACAAGGAAAAGATGACCGTGAATATGGAGGATCCCTATATCCTGATCACGGATAAGAAGATCTCCAATATCCAGGACCTTCTCCCGGTGCTGGAGCAGACGGCACAGTCAGGGAGCAACCTTCTGATCATAGCGGAAGATGTGGAAGGGGAGGCGCTTACGACACTGATCGTAAACAAACTGCGCGGAACCTTAAAAGTCGCAGCTGTAAAAGCACCGGGATATGGGGACAGCAGAAAAGAAATGCTGAAGGATATCGCGGTCCTGACCGGAGGCGAACCGGTGATCGAGGAACTGGGAATGCAGCTTAAGGATGTGCGGATGGATATGCTTGGCAAGGCAAAGTCCGTCAAGGTGACAAAGGACACTACTGTGATCGTGGACGGCGGCGGGAACAGAAAGGAGATTGAGGAAAGGGTGCAGACACTCCGCGGTCAGGCAGCAGAGACAACCTCTGATTATGATAAAAACAAGCTGCTGGAACGTGTGGCAAAGATGGCAGGCGGTGTAGCTGTGATCCGTATCGGGGCAGCCACGGAGACAGAGATGAAAGAAGCGAAATACCGCATGGAAGACGCGCTCAATGCCACAAGGGCAGCGATCGCGGAAGGAATTGTGGCAGGCGGTGGATCAGCCTATATCCACGCACAGAAAAAAGTGGATGAGGCGGCGGAAGGACTGGATGGTGATGAGAGGACAGGCGCAGAAATTGTCGGGCAGGCACTGGAAGCACCCCTTCGAGCGATCGCGGAAAACGCAGGCCTGGAAGGCGCTGTTATTGTGAATAAGGTGCGGGAAAAAGAGGCAGGAACCGGATTTGACGCTGTGAAAGAAGAGTATGTGGATATGCTGAAAGCAGGCATTATCGATCCGGTAAAGGTAACAAAGAGCGCTTTGGAAAATGCCGTAAGTATTTCTGCCACCCTGCTCACCACAGAGGCAGCCGTGGCGGATATCAAAGAGAAAAAAATGCCGGCATCCGCAGCGGGCGGGGCAGACATGGATTATTAAAATGTATATGGGACAGGGCAGAAAAACTGCCCTGTCTTATAAAAGGATGGAAGGGGGGATTGAAATGAGAATTTATTCTATAGAGGTTCCTTCAGCGGATAAACTGAGAGAATTGGCCCGTATTGTGAATCAGTCCCAGTGTGATGTAAATTTGAAAAACGGGCATATCAATTTGAAGGAAGTGATGTGACTTATGGATGGAAAACAGTGCGCCGGTTCTGTTCTGGGGCTGGCCAATCAAATAAAAAGGGTATTTGATACAACCACAGGGCGGTGCGGTACTCAGGTGCGGATCCTGAACTTTATCCTGGTATCCTATCCGGACAGGGAGATCTACCAGAAGGACATAGAGGAAGAACTGAACATAAGAAGCGCGTCCGTTTCCACACTTTTGAAAAAGATGGAGGCGCAGGATTTCATCCGCAGGGAAAAGGTTTCCTACGATGACCGTTTGAAAAAAATACTGCCAACCAGCCATACAATGGAGATGAAGGAACAGGTGGAACGGCATATTACCCTGTTGGAAAAACGGCTGACGGCAGGCGTTGGGGAAGAAGAACTGAAGGTGTTTTTCGATGTACTGGAGAAAATGCAGGAAAATATGGAATTAACGGAAAAGGGAGATCGGTATGGGTGAAATGCCACATATCTGATCTGCTCATTTATTAAAACCAGGGAGGTAGAAAATGGAAGCAACATTAACAAAGGCCAACCCGCTCGGTACAGAAAGGGTTGGAAAATTGATGGTACGCTATGCAGTGCCAAGCATCATTTCCATTGTGGTGAATTCACTGTATAACATGGTGGATCAGGTTTTTATCGGCCAGGGCGTAGGCTATCTGGGAAATGCGGCAACGAATGTAATTATGCCGATTTCAACAATTATGCTGGCGCTTGGTTTTATGTTTGGAGATGGGGCGGCAGCCTTTATGAGCCTGCACCTTGGGAAGAAGGAACCGGAAAAGGCGGCAAAAGGTGTAGGGAATATGGTAACGATGGTCATTGGAACAGGAATTGCCCTGATGATCTTATTTGAGCTTTTTTTAATGCCGCTTTGCAGGCTTTTTGGCGCTACGGACAGTGTACTTCCTTATGCGATGGACTATGGGAGGATTATTGTTCTGGGATTTCCGTTCTCAATTATCTGTTCAGCATTTGGAAGTCCAATCCGTGCGGATGGCAGACCGAAGGTAAGTATGGTTGGCCTGTTGATTGGATGCATTACGAATATGATCCTTGACCCAATTTTTATTTTTGTATGTGGGTGGGGCGTAAAGGGAGCTGCATGGGCAACGATACTGGGGCAGGTGCTGAACGCGGTTTACTTTATTATATGCCTGTTCCGTTTTAAGACGATCAAAATGCATAAAGAATGTTTCATTCTGGATGCAAAGGTAGTGGGGAACGTTGCGTCTCTCGGCACATCCAGCCTTATTTCGCAGGTGGCCTCTGTGTTTGTTATAGCAATTATGAATAATATGCTGGTAAAATATGGGGCCCTTTCCGAATATGGACCCGATATTCCATTAGCTGCTTTAGGTGTTACGATGAAGGTCAGTCAATTGATTACCGGGATTACGTTGGGGATCGCAAGCGGGGTACAGCCGATTCTTGGATACAATTACGGGAGCAGGCAGCATGACCGGGTTAAAAAAACATTGAAGTGGTCGCTCGTTTTAGGGACAGCAATCATGTTTGTGGCATTGTTTATTTTTCAGGTTTTCCCTGAACAGATCATCAGCATTTTTGGCCAGGAGTCAGACCTCTACGTGGAATTCGCGGTAAAATGTTTCCGCATATATCTGCTTGCCTGTTTCCTGATTCCGGCAGGCGCAGTTTCAGGTATTTTCTTTCAGGCAATTGGAAAACCGATTCCGGCAGCAGTGCTTTCCCTTTCAAGGCAGATTATACTGCTGATCCCTGCCATGCTTATTTTAGGATATACAATGGGAGTGGAAGGAATCTTGTGGGCCGGTCCATTTTCGGATGCTTTATCAGGAATTATCGCATTGGTTACAGTAAGGATATTCTGGAAACAGATTTTTGAAATGAGAGAACAAAAACAAACAACGGGGAGGTGATGGATTATGGCAGGGCAGGTAATTACAATTGGACGGCAATGTGGAAGCGGCGGCCATACCATAGGGGAGCAGATTGCTGAAAGGCTTGACATTCCCTTTTATGATAGAGAACTGATAGAGATGACGGCAAAGGAAAGCGGCCTTGGAAAGGAGTTTATAGAAGACCGGGGTGAACACCGCAACAGCAGTATGCTGTATAATCTGGTGAAAAATTTATCCTACTCCCATTCCATGCCTTCCGGGAATTCAGAGTATTTGCAGGATGAAATTTTCTTTGCACAAAGAAAGATTATTACAGATTTGGCAGCAAAAGGACCGTGTGTAATTGTGGGCCGCTGTGCAGATTCTATTCTGAAAGAAGCGGGAAACAGTCTGAATGTATATATTTATGCTGAAAAGACATTTAAAGCGGAACATCTCATGGAGAGAAATCATGTGTCTTTTGAGGAAGCCGTCAGGGAAATGGAAAGGCTGGATAAACGCAGGGCTTCCCATTACAAATACTATACTGATCAGGAATGGGGTCAGGCACAGAATTATCATTTGTGTTTGGACAGCAGTCTGATGGGGATTGAAAAATGTATTTCTATAATCTGCGATATCTATCAGTCTGTAAATGCACAGCAATAATAAAGATAATGGCATCAATAATAATCTGACACTGGCGTATTGGTGTCAGGAGCAGTTGAAACAGGGGTGCCAGGAGGGATTTTATGTTTAAGACACTTTTGAATCAGATTGGAGATTA
>CATLBO010000109.1 GCA_949879025.1 uncultured Hungatella sp.
TTAAACCGATTATTGTGCATGGCGGAGGAAAGGAAATCAGCCAGTGGGTAAGCAAAGTAGGTATGGAGCCAAGATTTGTCAATGGATTGCGGGTTACGGATGAGCCTACCATGGAAATTGCAGAGATGGTGCTGAACAGGGTCAATAAAAGTTTGGTTCAGCTGGTTAATGAATTGGGAGTCAAGGCTGTTGGCATCAGCGGAAAGGACGGCATGATGCTGAAATGTGACAAGAAGTATGCAGGCGGTGAGGACATTGGATTTGTGGGAGATATTAAAGAGGTGAATCCAAAGGTAATCTATGATCTGCTGGAAAAAGACTTTCTTCCCATTATTTGTCCCATTGGATTTGACGATAATTATTTAAGCTATAATATTAATGCTGATGATGCGGCATGTGCGATTGCCAGGGCGGTAAAGGCGGAGAAACTGGCTTTCCTGACAGACGTTGAGGGGCTGTACCGGGATTTTGAAAATAAGGAGTCTCTGATTTCCGAAATGGAAGTCGGGGAAGCCCAGGAATTTGTCAACAGCGGCGGGCTGGGCGGCGGCATGCTGCCAAAACTCCAAAATTGTGTGGATGCCATTAAGGACGGAGTGTCCAGAGTGCATATTCTGGACGGGCGCATTCCCCATTGCCTGCTTCTGGAGATTTTTACAAACAAAGGCATTGGCACGGCGATTTTGAATTCAAAGGAGGAACATTATTATCATGGCTCATGACAGCGGGGCATTAAAAAAGCAATATGCCATTGATAAGGCGGAACAGGTGATGTATAAGACTTACAACCGTTTTCCGGTGATTTTTGATCATGGAGATGGCGTGCGGCTGTATGATACAGAAGGAAACGAATATCTGGATTTTGGGGCCGGAATTGCGGTTATGGGGTTAGGATACAGAGATCCGGAATACACAGCTGCATTAAAGGATCAGGCGGATAAGCTTCTGCATACTTCAAATCTGTTTTATAATCAGCCTGCCATTGATGCCGGCACCAGGCTGCTGGAAGTATCCGGGATGGAGAAAGTATTTTTCACCAACAGCGGCACAGAGGCTGTGGAAGGGGCCCTTAAGATTGCCAAGCGCTATGCTTACAACCGGGATGGACATGGAGGCCATGAGATTATAGCCATGAAGCATTCTTTCCATGGCAGGAGCCTGGGAGCCCTTTCTGTTACAGGGAATGACCATTATCAGGAACCTTTTGCACCGCTGCTTCCGGGAATTAAGTTTGCGGAATTTAATAATTTGGACAGTGTAAAAGAACTGATTCATGAGAATACGTGTGCAGTCCTCATGGAGACTATTCAGGGAGAGGGAGGCATTTACCCGGCTACAGAGGAATTTTTAAAGGGAGTCAGAGCTCTCTGCGATGAACACGATATGCTTATGATGCTGGATGAGATTCAATGCGGCATGGGGCGGAGCGGGTTTATGTTTGCATGGCAGGAGTACAACGTGAAGCCAGATGTGATGACTGTGGCTAAGGCTCTGGGAAACGGAGTCCCTATCGGTGCGTTTCTGGCTCAAGGAAAGGCGGCATGGGCCATGAAGCCTGGGGATCACGGGACAACATACGGCGGTAATCCTTTTGTCTGTGCAGCGGCGGATATTGTACTCAGACTGTTTGAGGAACAGCATCTGACAGAGCGGGTAAAGAAGATGGGAGCCTGCTTGTGGGAGCGGCTGGAGGCATTTGCAGACAGCCATGACTGCGTGACGGCCCATCGGGGGAAAGGGCTGATTCAGGGGCTGGAATTTAACAGGCCTGTGGCAGAAATTGTGAAGAAAGCTTTGCTGGATCACCATTTGGTGCTTATCAGTGCGGGAACGAATGTAATCCGGTTTGTTCCGCCGTTAGTGATTACGGAAAATGATGTGGATGAGATGATTGAGAAACTGGGTGCGGCATTATGAGCCCGGCTGTAAATTATGCAAAAGAGAAACGCAGGGCGACGACAGGGATTGTGGCTTCGGCCGTAGTCCTTGCCTTGTCCGTAAGCATAGGGCTGGCAGGCTGGTTTTTCTTTCTGGATGCCGTAGCAGGAGCCATGAAAGCTCAGAGGAATGAGCAGTGGTTTGATCCATGGGATAAAGGCACACAAAAGCAGAACTCCTACAAATGCTGGAATATGACAGGGTTGTCAGAGGAATTTGCAGTAGATTTTAAGGAGACTTATCATTACTATTTTGCATTTGACTCCTCGTGGAATCCGGTGATCGTTAAAATGAAAGGGGAGCTGGAAGAATCATATCAGCCTTATGTGGATGCGGTATACGTGGAAGGAATGGAGTTTCCGGCTCCTCTTATGCTTCGGGGAGTGGCAGCTCCTGTAGAAGATGAGATTCGGGAGTTTGCTGTTGAGGGTCTTAACGCATTATTTGATGGGGACGTTATTTCTGAAGATACATTTGAGCAGTTAATGGGAGTCAGCTTTTTGGATACTACCCGGAAACCTATGGGAAACGGCGACTTCAGCGTGGGTGCAGGATTTGGGATGTTCGGCGTTGTCTTTGGCACAGTGGGAATTATGTGCCTGGTTATAAATATTAAGCGGCGCAGAAATATAGGGCTGGCGCAGCAGCGGGAAAAGGAGAGTATGCGTCAGGCAGCTGCATGGCAGGATACTGCTTATGAGGACGGAAGATACTGGGACAGCAGGGAGTTTGAAGGGGAAGACAGAAGTCAGAGGTTTAATGAATACGGTTATGCCGGATCTGCAGCAGAGGGCTATGTAAACAGCAGCGGTGTAAAACTGGTTCCGGTCAGAAAAAGCAATATGTTTTTAGGGATTTTGGGAGCAGCAGGAGGCTCCCTGCTTGGCGTGGGGCTTTGGCTTCTGATTAGTTTTACAGGATTTATTGCTGGTTTTGCCGGATTTGTGATGCTGAAATGTGCATTAAAAGGGTATGAGAAGCTTTCAGGAAGGCTAGACAAAAAGGGAGCGGTGATTTCTCTTGTTATAGCAGCCTTTATGGTGTATTTTGCAAATCAGCTGGAATATGTGATTGCACTTTGCCGGGCATTTATGGAGTGGGATGCCAGTTTGGATACCATTCGGTATGTGGTTGTAAACTTTGGAAGGCTGATGACAGAGACAAAATCCTGGGGCGGGTTTTATATGAATCTTGTTATTGGGTATGGTCTGTCAATTTGGTCAAGCTATAAGGTGATTTTTGATATTTTGAGCTTTAAGGAGGAAAATCTATGACAGAACAGCAAACCATAGAAGAATTTTTGGCTGCTTTATCGTCTAAACAGCCTATACCAGGCGGCGGCGGCGCATCGGCGCTGGCAGGAGCCCTTGGGACGGCCCTTGGTCTGATGGTGGGAAATCTGACTGTAGGCAAAAAAAAGTATGCCCATGTAGAAGAGGAGGTGCTTTCTATGATGGAGCACCTGGTAAAAATGCAGCAGGATATGATACAGCTGGCAGATGAGGATGGAAAAGTGTTTGCCCCGCTGGCGGCTGCCTATGGGCTTCCTTCAGGAACAGAAGAAGAGAAGGCTTATAAAATACAGGTTATGGAGGAAAATCTTCTGGCAGCCAGCCTGGTTCCGGTAAGGGTAATGGAATTGGCGGCGGAAATTCTGGACATTTTAGATGTAATGGAGCAAAAAGGCAGCGTTATGGCAGTCAGCGACGTGGGGGTGGCAGTACAGTTTGCAAGAACCGCAGTGACAGGCGCAGTGATGAACGTGTATATTAATACAAAATCCATGAAGGACAGGCAAAAGGCCCAGGTGATTAACGACAGGGCGGCAAGAGCCTTAAAACAAGGGGTAAAACAGGCAGATACAATCTATGACCGGGTGCTGAAAAGGCTGAAAGGAAACTAAAAATATGATTACGCTAAAAGGAGCAGAGGTTTCTGAAAAGATTAAAGAACAGGTTCAAAGTATGCTGAAAGAACTTGACGGAAGGATTCCCAGGCTGGCGGTTGTCAGGGTTGGGGAAAGGCCAGATGATCTGTCTTATGAGAGAGGCGCCATGAAAAAATTGGCATTGTTTGGCCTGGAGAGCCAGTCCTGCGTTTTCCCGGCAGATATCAGCAACGAAGAATTTCAGAAGGAATTCTGGAAAATCAATGAAGACCCGCAGATAACAGGAATTTTGGTCTTAAGACCTCTTCCAAAACAGATTTGCGGAACAGATATTGAGAATATAATTGCTCCGGCCAAAGATTTGGACGGCATCTCTCCGGTGAATATTGCTAAAGTTTTTGCAGGAGATGCTTCCGGATTTGCTCCCTGCACTGCAGAGGCGGTGGTGGAAACGCTGAAGGCAAATGATATTGGGATCTCGGGAAAGCGGGCAGTAATCGTAGGCCGCAGCATGGTAGTAGGGAAACCTTTGGCTATGCTTCTTATGAAAGAAAATGCCACGGTTACAGTGTGCCATACAAAGACAGAAGATCTTCCTGGTGTCTGCAGAGACGGGGAGATTCTGGTAGCAGCCGCCGGCCGGGCAAAGATGCTTAACCGGGATCATGCCGGAGCCGGGGCTGTGGTTATTGATGTGGGGATTAATGTGGATGAAAATGGGAAATTGTGTGGTGACGTGGATTTTGAATCTATAAAAGAAAAGGCCGCAATGGCCACTCCAGTGCCGGGAGGCGTCGGAGCGGTTACAACAGCGGTGCTGGCAAAGCATTTAGTGCAGGCTGCACTCAGGCAGAAAAATATTCATAGAGACAGGTAACCAATAAAAAGGCAATGGCTGATCGTACAGGGAAAGCCATTGCTTTTTTGCCTCTGCATGAATAAAAATAAAAACTATCAGACAGAATACTCCATATGGCGGCAGCCGGCGGAAACGGAAACCATTTTTCAGTGAAAGAAGGGAGTTTGCAGCATGTGGGGTATTGTAATTGCATTGATTTCAGGTGCATTAATGAGTGTACAAGGGGTATTTAACACAGAGGTGACGAAACAGACCAGCATATGGGTTTCGTCCGGCTGGGTACAGCTGACCGCTTTTTTGACATGCCTTCTCATGTGGCTGTGTACGGGAAGAGATGAGATAGGCGGATTGGGGCAGGTACAGCCCTGGTATATGCTGACAGGAGGAGTCATAGGAGCGCTTATTACGTACACGGTGATTAAAAGTGTGGGAAGCCTGGGACCTGCCAAATCTGCATTGCTTATAGTAGTAGCGCAGATTATTGTGGCCTACGGAATTGAAGTTTTGGGACTTTTCGGAGTGGAAAAGGCTGGGCTGGAATGGAAGAAATTAATCGGTGCGGCAGTGGCTATTGCGGGAATTGTCATTTTTCGGTATTAACCGAAAAATATGCTTGTATTTAATCAGGGATTTGGTAGAATAGATGTAGGCTGAAGATGGTATTCTCCAAAAAAACGGATACAGGAAAGATCCTGAGAATGTTTTGGCAAAATAAAGGAGGATTACCATGAAAAAACAAAGTTTTGAATACGTATTGACTGTCATATGTATGTTGGCTGCAGGCATATGTTATAGTTGCAGCGGAGGGACGAACCAGGTGGATTTGGACGGCCAGGCTTTGATAGCGGATGAGCAGGGAGTAAAAGAGGCTGGCGTACAGAACGGACTGATATCGGCGGAGACAGAGGCGGCGGAGGAATCTCTCACGGATTGGGGAACAGATCCTCAGGAGGGGACGCAGCCTTGGCAGACGGAATCGGTCCGTTTCTATGTACATATTTGCGGAGCGGTGAAAAATCCAGGAGTCTATGAGATGAAACCGGGAAGCAGGATTTTTCAGGCAGTGGATCTGGCGGGAGGTTTTACCCACGATGCGGCATCAGAATATCTAAATATGGCTCAGGAGACGGCGGACGGGATGAAGATTACAGTGCCATCCAAAGCGGAAATATGGGCTGACACTGATTACGGCTCAGACAGCGGCTGCGGGTCGGAGAAAGAGGGGAGTGAAAACCCAGAGTGGAAAAAGACCGAAGCCAGTGAAAATCCAGGAAGTGTAAGCGGACGGAACAGCGCTTTGGCAGGAACAGAATGGATTCAGATGTCATCTGGCAAGGAGACGGAACAGGGGACGTGGCCGAAGATTAATCTTAATACGGCCACAAGGGAGGAATTGATGACTTTAAAAGGAATCGGAGAGGCAAAAGCAGCGGATATTATCCGCTATAGGGAGGAACAGGGGCCGTTTCGAGCCATTGAAGAGGTCATGAATATATCTGGAATCAAGGAAGCCGCTTTTCAGAAGATAAGAGATGACATCACGGTGTAGACGAGAACAGACAGGTAAAGCTTCCCCGGATTATGGGGGAAGCTTTATACGGCAAGGGAATTAGGAAGAGGTGGATTATGGCTAAAGTTTTGGTTGTTGATGATGAGAAATTAATTGTAAAGGGGATTCGGTTTAGCTTAGAGCAGGATGGAATGGATGTTGACTGCGCATATGATGGGGAAGAGGCGGTTAATAAGGCCAGAGATACGGAGTATGATGTGATCCTGCTGGATGTGATGCTTCCAAAGGCGGACGGATACGAGGTGTGTCAGAGCATTCGGGAGTTTTCGGAGGTTCCGATTATTATGCTGACAGCGAAGGGGGGAGATATGGACAAGATCCTGGGGCTGGAGTATGGAGCTGACGACTATATTACGAAACCATTTAATATTTTAGAGGTAAAGGCCAGAATCAAGGCAATCCTGCGGCGGAACTCTAAAAGAGGAAGAAAAAACGGTGCGCCGGAGAACAGGGTTATTGCAGCAGGCAGCTTAAAGATTGACAGGGACAGCAGGAGAGTATTTGTGGGGGAAAAGGAGATGAACCTGACAGCTAAAGAGTTTGATCTTCTGGAACTTCTGGCCTGCAATCCAAATAAAGTGTACAGCAGGGAATCCTTGCTTGGATATGTGTGGGGTAATAAGGCTATGGATTCCGGGGATGTGCGGACCGTGGATGTACATGTCAGAAGGCTGCGGGAGAAAATTGAGCCAAGTCCCAGTGCGCCGCAGTTCGTGCATACAAAGTGGGGAGTAGGGTATTACTTCCGGGCTCAGGGTTAATACAGAGAAAGCGGGGCAGAAATCAAATGTCAAAGCGGATCAGACAGGTGACCATGGAAGATTTAGATAAGGTGACAGCGGTGGAAGCGGTTTGCTTTCCGCCTGCGGAGGCTGCAGACAGGGAGGCTTTCAGGGCGAGAATTCAATGCTTTCCCCAATGCTTTTTTGTGGCGGAGATAGACAAAGAGATTGTGGGATTTATTAATGGGGCTGCGACGGATGAGAGAACCATAAGAGACGAGATGTTTGAAGATGCTTCGCTGCACAGCCCGCAGGGCTGTTATCAGAGCATTTTCGGGCTGGATGTGGTGCCCAAGTGGCAGCACCAGGGAATAGCAGGAGAACTGATGGAGCATATGATTCAGGATGCCAGAAAAAGAGGCCGAAAGGGTCTTATACTGACCTGCAAAGACAGGCTGATTGGATTTTATGAAAGGTTTGGATATAGAAGCCTGGGAGTTTCTGCATCGGTTCATGGCGGGGCAGTGTGGTATGATATGATTTTGGAGTTTGCAGAATGAAAATTACAGTTATTGCTGTAGGAAAAATCAAGGAAAGATTTTTTGACGACGCTATCAGGGAATATGGAAAGCGTCTTGGAAGGTACTGCAGGCTGGAGATTATTCAGGTGGCAGATGAAAAGACGCCGGATGGCGCCGGAGAAGCTCTGGAGAGGCAGATCAGAGAGAAAGAGGGAGAGCGTCTCTTAGCGCAGATCAAAGACAACGCTTATGTAATTGCTTTGGCTATTAAGGGAACCATGCTGGATTCAGAGGAACTGGCGGAGAAACTGGGGCGGCTGGCAGTAGGCGGCGTCAGTCAGATTGTGTTTGTCATAGGAGGCTCTTTGGGACTTTCAGAAGCAGTACTGCAAAGGGCAGATTATCGGCTGAGCTTTTCAAAAATGACATTTCCCCATCAGCTGATGAGAGTAATTCTGCTGGAACAGGTATACCGGGGATACCGGATCTTGAATCATGAACCATATCATAAGTAAAGGCGAAAAGGAACGGATGTTCTTGGGAATAAAAGAGAATAAGAGTTATATTTTTAACCCCATGGGAGTTTGAGGCTTCCATGGGGTTTTACTATTGGTTGTGCAGTTTGTCTGGTGGGATATATTCTATCAGGTCGTGCAAATCACATTCAAGGGCGTAGCACAATCTTGACAGTACGGCAATGTCCAGACGCTGAACCTCATTTTTACAATATTTTTTCAGTTGTGTTCTTTGCATTTCAGCCCGAAAAGATAGTTTGTTGATAGAAATATTTCGCTTTTTCATTAACTCTTCTAAATGTATCTTAACAGTACCAAATTCAAGGTCTTTCATACATCATTCCTCCATCCTATATATTTCTATGATATTTTATGTAACTAGGTATTGAAATGAGTAAAAAATTATAGTATATTTATATGAGTAGATATATACTCAATCATAATTAGTTTTTCCGTAAATTAGCGTTACTTCTTATAAGGAGGGCTTTATGAATACAAAAAAAGATTATCTTAGTAAAACAATTACGGTAAGTACAGAAGATGCGCTAAAAAATGCCGTAAAAGTTGGATATGGCATTATCTATATTCAAGGAGATTATGCGAATAAAATTGCAGGAAAAATGAGGAATAGCGATACTGGAAATTTGTTGTCTAATGCAGGTCTTGCGATTGGCTTTTTCTTTTTTACACCTTTGTTTTTGGCAGGGCTTGTGGGGAAGATTCTTACAAAGGATATGTCAAAATATAAAATTGTTGCAGTTGGAGATTATGAGGTACAAATCAAACATAAATCAATTAAAGAATAACAGGGAGGATATTTAAAACGGGATTATTTAAGAATTTAGCAGGAAAGGCACTGGATTTAATGACAGAAGATACCGTTTATTCAGCTTCACAAAGAGATTATGATTCATCTTATGAATTACTTTTTAAAGCGTCAGACAATAATTACTTGGATTACGTTTCTGCGTATGTCAATCTTATAAATAAGAAAAAATATCCAGGGAGAAATTTTTATAGAGCAATAATGGATACTATTAATGATAGACCATCAAATATTCAGAATAAGGCGAGGCAGCTTCTGAATTCTGCAAAAAAGAAGTAATTTGCGTTTGTATTGTAATAGTAAATATATATTATTACCCTGAAATCATTTTAGAAAGGGGTGATATATATGCAGGCAGGAATCTTTATCAGTGCATGTGTCATAACAGTAGGTGTACTGGTGGCATTAGAGCATGTAACCGCATGACAACAGAACCACACAATGGAATAAGGGCAATCAGCGTAACAGTTGATTGCCCTTATTTTTTATGCAAAGGAGCAGTCAGATGGAGAAAAACGTAATAGATAAGTTTGTAATGGAACGAAAAACTATTTTCGACAAGGCAAGAAAAAAGCGGTTTGAGCTTACTTTTCAGATTCAGGGAGAGAAAGAGCAGAAAAAAATTCTGGTAATCGGCTTGAATCCGGCCAGTACGGATATAAAAGTGTTGGATACCACAACCACATTTATTTTAAATAATCTGCTGCCCATGGGTTACACAACGATTACCATATGCAACCTGTATGCAGACCTGTGCAAGAAACTGAAACCCTCCGAGATTGCTAATAACAGGGAAAACCGGGCATATCTTCGGGATGTGTTAAAGCGTAAATTTGACACAATCCTTATCGGCTTTGGAAATACATTCACCGGAAATAAATTTGTGTCAGAGGAAAAACGTTATTTAAAAGAACTTTTAAAGGATTACAAGGACTGCAGCATGGATTTGGTGGATGAAGCTGGAAAATACGCAAGATTAAGGGCAACACATCCGTTAATGGCTGGAAGGTATTATCCGGGACAATGGAAATTAAGGCCATATCAATTTGAGGAAGTGAAAAAAGAAGCAAAAGAGGAGGCTCCAGGTGGAACAGATAAAAACGGTGAGAATCAGGAACATCAGCCAGTTGTACCTGCTAAAGCAGATTAATTCCTGCTTAGGAAAACGGGAAATTCCCAAAGAGGTTATTCGCAGAATGTTCCGCATTGTCCATTCAGGGAAACTTGGAAAAAAGGGCTTTTTGGTTTTGTGTCTGAATAAGATAGAAGATGATTATTATGGTATAGAGGAGGCCGTTGGTATGTATCCAGGCCAGATGTGGCTGGATGAGAATATGGGAACTATAGAGGTAAAAAGTGGCTGCCGGAAGAAAGCCGACTGGTACATAGCATATGCGAAAGTAAACGGCCAGAGGATTTATGTTCTTTATCAACCAAAGGAACGGCATAATTAGGAGGGATTATATGACGGGTATAAGATTTAAAGACTGGGAAACATTTTTAAGGTATGTTGGGAGTCAGGAGAAGATGAAGCATAAGGAAGAATGGAGAAAAGCCACAGAATTATGGGACATGGACGACCTGGAACCGGGAGAGTGGAAGGGCATGGAAAAGATATTGTCACCCTCTGACTATGAGGAATTAGCAATGCGTTTGGGGACTGTGGAAGTAAGGTCATTCCGGTTGCCTTTTGAATCAGACGGAATGATTTTCTATGCCGCAGGGAAGGAAGAAGGCGACGGAGGTTATTTCTGTATGGGCTATGGATTTGTGAATGAATCAGATATAGAAGACAAAAATAACCGGTTCAGGCCAATGCCGGAGGAATCGAACAGGGAGAAGGATTATTATTATATTGGAACGGAACGGGACTACTGGGAAACTTATCCGGTTCTGCAAACGTATCTGCCGGAAAAGATACTGGAATACCTTGCCTCACAGGTTGCCATACTGGACAGCAATTATGGTGCGGACAGAGATGTGCAGGGCGGTATGGGCGGCTTCTGCGCTGTTATCCCGAAACTGGATGAAGCCACAAAGAAAGCCTACCGACAGATATTGGAGAAGCATTATATCCAGGAATCTATGTATGAATATCTTGATACGGTCACGGTCGGCGGCACAGACTGGGTAGAAGCCCTGTATCTTACCAACAATGATTA
>CATLBO010000110.1 GCA_949879025.1 uncultured Hungatella sp.
CGTATTCGTTCTGAATTTTCTCAAATCCGAGGCCTTCAAACCAGGCCTTTTCTTTTGGAATTTTCAGGGTCTTACATACTGTTCAATCTTTGATTTTCAAGGTTCGCTGCTGTTTCTTTTCTCGAAAACAGCTTATTTATGATACCATACTGTTTTCAGATTGTCAACAACTTTTTTCATTTTTTTGGATTTTTTTAATCCGTTTTGTTTTGTGTTCCCCGTTCTCACGGGGCGAGTCTTATAATAACAAATCTATTTACAAAAGTCAACACCTTTTTTCATTTTTTTCTAAAATTTTCCAATTATCCATTTTACCTATCATTTTTGACCTATAACAGCACATTACACTTTTGACTCATTTAAATAAGCAGGCATAAAAACAGAGCTGATTCTTTTTTAGACATCTCTAATCAGCTCTGTTAATCTCGTGTCTGATTTTATTTTGCTTACTCCTGGCCAGCCAAGCCTGCCGCATATGATGGCTGGCAGGTCAATGGCAGCTGATTCCGCTTTTAGCCGCCCAAACATCTCTGTGTTCTCATCCTGCGGCAGGTTTAAAATATCCTGGATACCGCCTTCTCACTTCTTCCTCATCCACACGGTACCTTTTTAGATGTTTGTCCATTAGGAGCTTGGCTGTATTCCTGTCTCCCCCTTTTACTGCCTCCAGAATCTTTTCATGGTCTTCCACCAGGCTTTTGTCTTTCAGCGTGCCCAAGGCCATATTCCTTACCCTGTCAAAATGCACCATCATTCCTTTCATCATTTCATAAGCCTGCACCTTGCCCGCAGCCTTAAACAGAAGGCAGTGAAATTCATCATCCAGCTCCAGCAGCCTGTTCAGCACCCGATCCTGCTGGTAAAACCATTGCAGCTTAACGTTTGCCTCTAATTCCTCTATGGAAACCCTGTCTGCCTTTTCACAGGCCGTTTCCACAACTGCTGTCTCCAGCACGCTACGGACAAAGTACGCTTCCTCCACCAGGTCATAATCAATTAGGGAAACCACGCTGCCTTTCTGGGGGTAGATATCCACCACTTTAGCCTTTGCAAGTTCCAGAAGCGCCTCCCTGACCGGAGTCCGGGAAAGTGACAGGCAGGCTGCCACCTCTCTGTCGCTGATGCTGCTTCCAGGCTCCAGTTCCAGACGGATAATATTTTCTTTCAACATGCGAAGGGCATAGTCCCGGCCGTTTTCCCTTGCCAGCTGTTCTGTCACATACATCTCCAGTACTCCCTTCCCAGAGCATGTTAAAAATGCTCTTGTTTGCTGTCCCTATGCTTTTACTTTTTCCATGTACGCAAAGAAATGCGTCATCGGCGCATTTCTTTGCTTTTCTCCTGTATTGGATTTTTCTGCTGAACTGCTGTCCATTTTCTGTTTAGCTAAGAAAGGCCTACTGAATATATTTCTTAAGCGTTGCCCGCACAGCACCTGGTCCTGCCAGCATTTCACAGAACATGGTTTCCACCTTGTCTGCCACTCCTGCATCATATAAGTTCACCCCGAATATTACCGGGTTGGACAGAATACCATTCAGCTGACCTTTATAGGAATCAGGCTCTCCTACCTTCACGCCTGCCAACTGCTCCTGAAGCTGTGCCAACATAGGATCTGCACTAACTGCCATTTCCTCCCCCTTGTCATCTACACCAAGAAGGTACCGAAGCCATCCAGCCAATGCCAGAGGAATGTAGGTCAGGCTCTTCGTATCCAGCTCACTGCTTGCCATATAGGACTTTATAGTCTCGCCAAATCGAATGGCCACTTTCTGGCTGGTATCTGTGGCGATTCTCTGAGGTGTATCCGGAATAAACGGATTAGGCAGCCTTTGATCAACCACCTCATGGATAAAGTCCATAGGGCTGATAATACCCGGGTCCGTAACCACCGGCATTCCCTCATCATATCCGATGTGTTCCACCAGCTTCTTTAATTCAACATCCTTCATCTCAGCGGCAATGCTGTCATATCCCAAAACGCATCCATAAACGGCCAGCGCCGTGTGCAGAGGATTCAGGCAGGTAGTTACCTTCATGCGCTCTGTCATGTTTACCGTATCCCTGGTAGTCAAGTACACCCCTGCTTTTTCAAGAGCAGGCCGCCCGTTGGGGAACCGGTCTTCCACCACCAGATACTGAGGGATCTCCGCATTGACAAAAGGAGCAATATACGTATTCCTGCTGGTAATAACCGGAGCCATATCCTCAACTCCTGCTTCGGTCAGCTGCTTCTCAATAATCTCTGCAGGTCTTGGGGTAATCTTGTCAATCATGCTCCATGGGAAAGAAACCCTTTCCTCATCGCTCATATACGCCTCAAACTCTGCAGGTACCAGGTTTTTCTCTTTCCACGCCTTCACAATCGCAAGTACGCTTCCTTTCAGCTTTTCACCATTATGGCTGCAATTATCCATGCTGACCAAAGCCATAGGAGCAGCTCCTGCTTTAAAGCGCACAAACATCAGCGCCGCCACAACACTCATAGCATGGCGTGCCCTGTCCGGTCCCTGCTCCATATCCTCTTCAACCACTTTCATCAGATTGCCCTGGATGTCCCGGATGGCATAACCTTTCTCTGTAATGGTGAAGCTGGCCATCTGAAGCGCCGGATTCTCAAACACATTCTTAAGGCTTTCCCACTGTCCCTTATCCTGGCTGTCAGCCTTCACGCCTTTTGCAATGGAAGCAATGATCTCTTTCTCTGTGCTTCCGTCAGGCCGCAGGCTCACCATAAGAGTCATGCTGTCATGAGGCCAGTAAATTTTATCAATAATATCGTAATCAAATGTTTCAGCCGCAACAATCCCGCTTTTAGCCAGCCCCTGATTTAAAAGCCTCTGCTGCAGTCCGGCGATAAATCCCCGGAAAATATTGCCTGCCCCAAAGTGTACCCACACCGGAGCTTCCTCTGTGGCTTGACACATTGCCTTCCAGTCATAATCCGGCAATGTAATGCCAGCTTTCTGCCATGCTTCTTTTTCTTTTAATCCCTGATAGCTTAATATCATAACTGATTACCGCTCCTTCTGCCTGTATTTAAATTCTTCTGTATTCCTTAAAGAAACATCCTGTAACCGTCCAGAGATTATCTGAACGGTTACTCAGGCCCTGCTTTTACAGTCTTCCTGTTAGCTGGACTATCTTGACATCTTCTCAATGGCTTCCCAGAGTCCGTTAAGATAGGTGGCTCCAAGGGCACGATCATACAAGCCATATCCCGGACGTCCAACTTCATCCCATATCATCCTTCCATGGTCAGGGCGAACATAAACATCATGGGGACATGTGTCATACACAGCCTTGACAATCTCAAACATATCCAGATCTCCCTGCCGTGACAAGTGAGGCGCTTCCCTGAATCTGCGGTATCCTAAATATTTCACATTGCGGATATGCAGGCAGGCAATGCGGTCCATCTGTCCAAAATGACGTATAATGGCCGGAATATCATTGTCCGGATTCGACCCTAAAGAACCGGTGCACAGGCAAAGGGCATTTGCAGGTGAATCATGAAGAGCCACAATCTTGTCGAAATCCTCCTGGCTGTGGGAAATCCGGGGCAGTCCGAAAATAGGCCATGCCGGATCATCAGGGTGTACTGCCATCTTAATACCCACCTCTTCACATACAGGAATAATGGCATCCAGAAAATATTTATAATTGTCGCGAAGCATATCTGGAGTAATGCTCTCATACTGTTTCAAGGTCTTTTCCAGCTCGGCCAGACGCTCCGGCTCCCATCCTGGAAGCGTAAATCCGTTGCTGTCTTCCGCAGTCTTTCTCACGATCTCCAGAGGACTCATGCTGCCCAGTTCTTTCTCATCAAAATAAAGGCTGTTGGAACCGTCCTCCTCAATCTCCCGAGCCAGATCCGTGCGGAGCCAGTCAAGTACCGGCATAAAGTTGTACACGATAACTTTAATGCCATATTTCGCCAGATTCCGAATGGTAGTGATATAATTGGCAATGTACTGGTCACGGGTAGGAAGTCCCATTTTTATGTCCTCATGAACATTGACACTTTCAATAACCTCGCACTCCAGGCCTGCTTCATGGACCTCGTTGACATATTTCTCAATCTCTTCCTCAGTCCACACCTCTCCTGCTGCCTTGTAGTCAAGAACTCCCATAAGGCCGCTCATGCCGGGAATCTGTCTGATCTGCTTCAATGTAATGGAATCACTGTCAGCTCCATACCAGCGGAATGTCATTTTCATATGCTTTTTCTCCTTTTCTCTCCTGAATCTGGCCAGGTTTATTTTGATGATCTTATTATACAGAGGTTTTTCCAACTAGTCAACTAATATATTAGTAAACCAGATGTTTTTTTATCAACATTATTTAGTTAAACAAATTCTGCTTCTGGCTGGCCATCCATCACCTTAAGGAAACAACATCCATTTATAAACATCAAACCGCCTTTTTATGAGACATATACGAATAATAGTGTAACCTTAACCCAGTTTTTCATGCAGCTTAAATATATGTCAATAGCTGTTTTTGACATATAAAGCGTTCTTTTTTGACATTAAAAACAGATTTTTGCAAATATGGAGAAAAGGGTTGCCGTTTGAGGCAAATTACGATACCATAAAAGACAGCCCTTTGGCACTGTTAAAATGCTGCCTCCCAGAAAGGAGTCTTTATGAAATCCGATACGGTTATTGTCACCTCTAAAATAGATCCAGGAACATTTTACCGCTTCGCTGTGTTTGACACATTAATCCTGCGCAAACGCTGGATTTCCCCGGCTGTCTTTGCAGGAATCTTTCTTGTATGCTCCCTTATCTGCTTTTCCATGTATTCAGAAACGAATCAGGCAGAGCTTTTAGGCACTGTTCTTCTGAGCGTAGGCCTTGGCGTTCCGGCTGTATATTTTGGAACATTTTTCCATTCTTTAAGGCTCCAGTCCAAAGCCCTGAAACTGCAAAGAGCCGCCGTTGCCTACACAGTAACATTAACTCAAACGGGAATTCAGGTAAGTAAAAAACAATCCGGCGGCAGCAATGTATCGTTTTCCTGGGAGCAGGTTTTTGGCGTATATGAAAGATCCGGCTGTGTCTATCTGTATGTATCCCCCCGCCAGGCATTCCTTCTTCCGGAAGACTGCGCCGACGTTCCCCCAGAGGATTTGCGGGAAATAATTGCATCCCGCCTAAAACCAGAAAAAATCCATGTTATCAAATAGTTTTTGCTTTTTGTGACCGATACGCAGGTTTTTCTTTCTCGTACCGGTCTTTTTCTTCCAGCCGTTTTTTACTTTTCCTTATTGTGTCTCTTGTCTTCCCAAAACTTTTTCCCCTTCTGAAACCGTCCTGCCAGTTCTATGGCCCCTATGGTTCCTCCTGCCGCACAAACCATGATTCCTATAACCAATCCTGTCTGCTGCGCCAATCTGATAAAAAGTTCCATACGCTGCTCCCAAAATTTATTTCAGGCACTGCCCGCTTCGTCTGTGAAGCAGGGCGCAAAAACTGCTGCCCTCCTTCTATTATATTGCCAATGCCCTTTATCAGTTCCCTTCATTCAGGTACCGCCACAAGGTAGTGCGTCCGATACCCAGCCTTTTGGCCGCCAGCGTCTGATTTCCGCCGCACTGAGCCAGAACTACCTTTACAATCTCATGAGTCATTTCACTTAAAGGGCGGTCATAATGAAACATGGCGGAAGCTGACGGCACATACTGTCTTTTTTCTTTTTCAATGGTCTGGTACACAGTATCATATTGAATATAAGACGTTGACGTAAGCATAACCAATTCTGCCAGCACCCGTTTTAATTGGAGAAAATTATCCGGCCATTGATAGCTGACCAGCAGTGCAAGGGCCTCTGGCGTAAATCCTACAATCTGCCTGGACAATTCCACATTAAGGGTGTTCAGATACAGATTGGAAGAATTCTGGATATCATCTGCCAGTTCCCTTAATGGCGGCATATAGATGGTTGTGCAGGTAAGATAGTCAATAAAATTCTTAGACGGGTCATCAACATCCCTGTCCAATGTCTGGGAACAGGAAAAGATAATCCGGTTTCTCTTATATGCATTCGTATCCACCAGAAGTGACAGCAGCTGATTCTGCTGGCTTTTTGACAATGCCTGAATATTACTGATAAATATGGTATTGTTTTGATCATTAAGCGGCGAGTTATAATTGCCTACTATGTAGTTCCATGTCCTGTCATTTACTACCTGGCAGTCTATGGTTACATAGGGATGCTTCTGCATAGGGCTTTCCAGATAAAGTTTGGCTGCCAGCTGGTTTTTCCCTGATCCCCGCTCCCCAAGAATCATAACCGGCATCAGATTCTGGTTAATCATCTTAATCTTTTCTTCCATGATCCTTGCGCTTGCTGTAAGAGAATAAAAGCTGCCAGAATACATAACTGAAATCTCCGTATAGGAGGAGAAACGGATTCCATGTTTGCTGCCGCCTACTGGAAAAGGATTGGGTTCCACACAGAATATATAGCAGGATTCCCCCAAAAAATCGGCTTTTTCGGCCAAAATCGAATACAGGACCTTGTCTATCATATAAAATCCCTTAGAAGGCATACCATGAGGGTCCTCAGCCATTTTCTGCAAATATCCTATAACAGAAGCTACATTTTCTTTATTATATGTAGAAAATAACACAGTCCCATTCTGTTTCACAATAACAGTTGCCATTCCCTGCATCTGCAGCGCCGCTGTAAAAAGACGGCTTCTGGCTTTTGTCTCCTCTATGGCATTGCACATATGAACCGAGGTTTCCATGGCACTTTCAACGCCTTCGGAGCCAGACGTAATCAGAATCGGCTCCAGGCCTGCCTCTCTGGTAACTGCCTCTGTAATCACGTCACATAAAACAAGGTGATTGCCTTCCTCTTTCAGCCTCCGCAAAACATCATCCAATTCTTCTGGGTGGCGAATGGTAATAATATTCATTTGGTAATTCATCATTTCACACAGTGTATGGGCCGGCTGAGTAATATTTGGATAGCCAACAATGGCATAAGGTTCTGTAAGGTTTTCCAGAAGCAGAATGGCCCGAAGAATATCATTAATGGACACAGGAATCTCAATTACCGGAATGGACGCCACTTTCTGAATCATCTCTGCAGTTCCGCCACGGGACAAAATAAGGTCAAATCCCTGGTTCATATACTGCAGCGCCAGCAGTACTCCATCCTCCAGATTTCCTGTATAGACTGTTAATTCAACCTCCTCATATTTTTCCGCCGCTGCAGTCATGGCGTTTTTCAGGCTCTGATAGGGCGCTATACCCAAAATCCTATATTTCCTTTTCATGCTCCTCCCTCTCCTTATTTTCTTAAGGTACTCTCAGAATCTCTTTCTGTCTGATTTTTATTATGTTCCTTTTTCAGATGCAGGAAGATGTTTCAATATGAAAATATAGTACCATATTTCCCAAAAAACAACAACAATGTTTCAAAAAAGAACAAATAATGATATGTTTTTAATTGAAACGTTTTGAAAGATATAGTATTCTTTAATTGTCAAGTTGAAAGGATATTTGTTTTAAAATGAAACAGATTGGAGGTGAGATTATGGTTCAGTTAATGATTATTGCTGATGACTTTACAGGTGCCTTGGACACTGGAGTCCATTTTGCGGAAAAGGGAATCCAGACCAGAGTAATCGTCAGTTCAGAAGGCGGAAAAAATCTGGAAGATGTCCAAGGCCCCAGGCAGGCAGCGGTTCTGGTCATTGATGCAGAGACCAGGCATTTGTCAAAAGAACAGGCATTCCGGAAAGTATATGATATTGTGGCGGACGGGAAAAAAGCCGGAATTCCTTATATTTACAAGAAAACAGACTCTGCCCTCCGGGGAAATATCGGAAGCGAGCTGGAAGCGGCTTATACTGCCTCCGGGGAAAAACACCTTGTATTTGTCCCTGCATTTCCCCAGATGAACCGAATAACAAAAGGCGGAAAACAGTATATTGACGGTGTTTTAGTCAGCCAAAGCGTATTTGGCGCCGACCCTTTTGAGCCGGTGCAGCATGATTCCGTAAAACAAATCATCCGGCTCCAAAGCCAGGTGCCCGTAAGGGAAGCTGCCGGCCCCTATGAGGAAGCCTGGGAGGAACCAGGCATTATCGTCTTTGATGCGCAGACAGAAGAAGATATCCAAAGCATCGGAAAAAGTCTGACCGCCTCGGGAAAAAGCCGACTTCTTGCAGGGTGTGCAGGATTTGCCCTGATTCTGCCTCAGCTTCTGGGGCTGGAGCATCAGGCTCCTGCCCAAACCATTTTGGAGGAAAAACTTTTTGTTATCTGCGGCAGCGTAAATCCTATTACCAAAAAGCAGTTATGTTTTGGAGAGAAGGCCGGTTATCCAAGGGTATACATGACTCCGGAAGAGAAGCTGGACAGAGGTTTCTGGGGCTCAGAGGCCGGAGACCGTTTAATCGAAAAACTGCTTTTAGACAGCAAGGCTTTCGACTGTGTTATGCTTGACAGCAATGACCAGGAAGGGCAGACAAAAACTCTGGACTATGCCGCACAAAAGAGTATGGATATTGAACAGGTCCGTCAGGGGATCTCAGACAGCTTGGGCATTGTCCTGAAAAAAATGCTGGACGGAGGGCTTTGCGCCGTAGTGTTGGTAACAGGGGGAGATACGCTGCTTGGATTTATGAAAGAAATCGGACAAAGGGAATTGCAGCCTATTCGTGAAATCAGGCCCGGATGTGTACTGACAAAGCTATTCTATGGCTGCAGGGAATACCACATTATTACGAAATCCGGCGGCTTTGGCAAAGAGCAGCTGCTGTTGGAATTGACGGAGGAATTAAAGGGGCATTAAAAAATGCCTGGAAAAAGGAAGGTGGAAATATGGCATATCGGATTAAAATCCCGCCCTGTGTCTATTCAGGAATCGGGAGCATTGAGGACATTAAAACCATTGTAAACAAGGAATCTGCCAGAAAGGCATTGGTATTTACGGACAAAGGCGTTGCCGGGGCTGGGCTTCTCGACAGGCTGTTAAAGGTTCTGGGCGAAGCCGGAGTTAGCTGTAAAATATTTGACGACTTAAAACCAGAACCAGCTTACCAGGATGTTGAACGGGTGGCAGAACAAATGGACAAAGAAAACGGAGATATTATTTTTGCCATAGGCGGCGGAAGCGTTATGGATGCGGCCAAGCTTTGTTCCCTGCTGAAAGGTTCTTCCTACAAGGTAAAAGATCTGTTGGATAATCCCCTCCTGGCATCAAAGCAGCTTAAGACAGTTATGATTCCCACCACCTGCGGAACCGGAGCAGAGGCAACCTGCAATGCTATTGTGGCTGTTCCTGAGGAGCAGTCGAAAAAGGGCATTGTAAATGAGGAGATGATACCTGACTATGTGATTCTGGACGCAGGGATGATTGCCAACCTGCCGGCTCCTATTGTGGCTGCAACGGGAGTTGACGCTCTGGCTCATGCAGTCGAATGTTTTACCTCTAAAAAGGCCACTCCCTTAAGCGACACCTATGCTCTGGCAAGTGCAAAGCTGATTTTCAGGAACATCGAAGAGGCTTATGCCAATCCTTCCAATACAGAGGCAAGGGACAGCATGCTTCTGGGCGCTTTTTACGGCGGCGTGGCCATTACTGGCAGCGGCACCACTGCAGTCCACGCCTTAAGTTATCCTTTAGGCGGAAAGTACCACATTGCCCATGGGGTCTCTAATGCTATCCTGTTTGCCCATGTTATGGCATTTAACAAGGATGCCTGTCAGGAAAGGCTGGCGCAGCTGTGTGACGGGGTATATCCGGAATATTCTGCAAAGTCCCAGGAGGAAAAGGCAGATTACATGATCAGCCGCATTGAGGCAATTGTGAAGAACACCGGCATCCCCACTGACTTAAATGCATTTGGAGTTAAGATGGAAGACCTGGATTTCCTGACAGATGCAGGGAGCAAGCAGCAGAGGCTTTTAGTTAATAACATGAAGGAATTACGTACCGACCATATCCGTTCCATTTATTTAAAAGTTCTGAAGGAGGATTAAAAGATGACTGAAATCAAGGGAATTATTGCGGCCATGCAGACAGCCATGCATGAAGATGGCAGTATCCATGAGGAAGAGCTCCGCAGACAGATTGACCGCCAGATTAACGCAGGCGTAGATGCGGTTTTCTGTCTGGGAACCAACGGCGAATTTTATATTATGTCTATGGAAGAGAAAATCCGTGTTATGGAAATCTTTGTGGATCAGGTTGGGGGACGTGTTCCGGTATATGCCGGCACGGGATGTATCGGCACGAAGGAAACCATCGCACTGTCTAAAAAGGCGGAGGAGATCGGCGTTGACGTACTCTCTGTCATTACCCCCTACTTTGCCGCTGTCAGCCAAGAGGAACTGTACCAGCATTTTGCCGCAGTAGCGGAATCTGTCAGCCTTCCTGTGGTTATGTACAATATCCCAGCCAGGACAGGAGCCGCCCTGGCGCCCTCTACTGTAGGGCGGCTGGCAAAAGAATTTTCCAACATTGCCGGGGTAAAAGACTCCAGCGGTAACTTTAACAACATCCTGCAGTATATTCAGGCTGCAGAGGGAACTGATTTTTCGGTTCTTTCCGGCAATGACGCATTGATTCTGTGGACTCTTCTGGCAGGAGGCCAGGGGGGGATTACAGCTATTGCCAATATTCTTCCTACGGTTATGGTGAGCATTTACCAATACTATTTGAAAGGCGACATGGAAAATGCCAAGAAGGCTCAGAATTCCATTGCACAAATCCGTGACTGTTTTAAGTACGGCAACCCTAATTCTGTGGTAAAGTGCGCTACCAACCTTATGGGCCAGCCTGTAGGCCCCTGCAGAAAGCCTTTCGGTATCCTGCCCCAGGAAGCTGTAGCCGGAATCCAGAAAACCAGTGACACTTATTATGCAGAATATAAAAACAAATAGGAGGCAGAACTATGAAGATTATTGGGATAACCATGGGTGACCCCGCAAGCATTGGGCCGGAAATCACTGCAAAGGCATTGTCTGACCCCACC
>CATLBO010000111.1 GCA_949879025.1 uncultured Hungatella sp.
GAAACCTGCTTTACCTGGCTGTTGGCTGTACTGCTGATCATGATGTTCCTCCCTCATATGCCATATGTGCTCTTATCTTCTTCTCTTATCTTCTTATTGTAAAAGTCCCGCCGCCGTATTGGCGGCGTGTATTCAGGGATGCCAAATGCACTGGCCAAACTTTCATAGGCGGTGATACGTCCGCTGCCGGGCTATGAAAATTTTCGTGCTCAGCTGCTGTAAAATGTTAATATCATTTTGTCTGCCCTATATATCTTATTTAATGCGCCGTAAAAGCAGCCGGTGTCATCCGGCTGCTAAAATCATTCCAGGCTTTCCGCCTCCTCCAGCCAAAGTTTCCCACAGGCATCGCTTGGCATCCGCAGGTCTCCTCTGGGCGAAACTGCCACAGAACCTACTTTTGGCCCGTCCGGCAGGCAGGAACGCTTAAACTGCTGGGAAAAGAACCTTCTGTAAAACACTTTCAGCCATTTTAAAATGACCTCGTTAGAATAGCTCTCCCCGAATGCATGCCTTGCCATTCGGAAAATCCTTGCCGGGGCATACCCGAATCTTAAAATATAGTACAAAAAGAAATCATGCAGTTCGTAAGGCCCGACCAAATCCTCAGTTTTCTGGGAGATCACTCCGTCCTCAGGCGGCAGCAGTTCCGGGCTTACCGGAGTATCCAGTACATCCAGAAGCGCCTGTTTCAGATGCTCCTCGTTGCAGGTATCCGCATAGTACCGGACCAGGTGCCGTACAAGGGTCTTTGGCACCGACCCGTTGACTCCATACATGGACATGTGATCCCCATTGTAAGTGGCCCACCCTAATGCCAGCTCTGACATGTCTCCTGTGCCGATAACCAGGCCACCTGTTTGATTGGCCACATCCATCAGAATCTGAGTCCGTTCTCTGGCCTGTCCGTTTTCATAGGTAACGTCATGTTTTCCAGGATCTTGGCCTATATCCTTAAAATGCATAAGAACCGATTCCTTAATATCTATTTCCTGAAGTCCTGTCCCCAGCCGGCCGGCTATAGTGCAGGCATTAGCATAGGTCCTGTCTGTAGTGCCGAAGCAAGGCATAGTCACGGCATGGATATGATCCCTTGGTATCCCCAGCAGGTCAAAAGCCCTTACCGTTACAAGCAGCGCCAGGGTGGAATCCAGCCCTCCTGAAAGTCCCAGGACTGCATGGCTGGCTTTTGTATGCTCCAGCCTCTTTTTAAGCCCCATGGCCTGTATAGACAGAATCTCCTCGCACCGCTTGTTCCGCTCCTTTGCATCTCCAGGCACAAAAGGATATGGGGCAATGTACCGGTCAAGAGCCAGATGCCTGATTCCAAGGCTGAAATCCACGGTGACATAATCCTCGCTGCCGGCCATGCAGGAAGAAGGATACGTGTTCTTTCTCCTGCGCTCGCATGCCAGCCGCTGGAGATCCAAATCTCCGTAAATCGTCTCGTTGCTAAACCGTCTTGACGTCCCAAGGCATGTCCCGTTTTCTGCAATAATATTGTGGCCGCCAAACACCACATCCTGGGTAGACTCTCCCTCGCCTGCATTGGCATAAACGTATGCGCATACCAGCCGGGCGGACTGGCCGCATATCAGGGAATTCCGATAAGCATCCTTTCCCACAGTCTCGTCACTGGCAGAACAATTGGCAATAACCGTAGCCCCTGCGCAGGCATGACTGATGCTGGGCGGACACGGGACCCATACATCCTCACAGATCTCCGCTGCCAGAACCAGTCCCGGCATTGTGGTACAGGAAAAAAGCAGATCTGCTCCTATAGGAACTTTCTCTCCGAAAACATCCGCCCATACTGCCTTTTTATTGCCGGGCACAAAATGGCGCAGTTCATAGAACTCCGAATAGTTGGGGATATTTATTTTCGGCACAATCCCTAAAAGCCGGCCTCTGCAGAGCGCTGCTGCCGCATTGTAAAGCTTTCCCCCATGCTGAAACGGCAGCCCTACAAAAGCGATCAGATCAAACCTTTCTGATTCACTGACGATTTTGGCCAGCTGCTGTCTGGCAGCGTTTAAAAGGGAATCCTGCAAAAACAAATCGCCGCAGGTATATCCGGTCAGGCACAGCTCCGGAAATACCATGATTCCTGCATTCTTCTCTGCCCCCTGCTCCATCAGTTTCAATATCTGTCCGGCATTGTACTCCGGATCTGCAACTTTAATCTTAGGCGTTGCTGCAGCCGCCCGTATAAATCCCTGTACCATATTGCGCCTCTTTTCTCTTTATTTCTCATCTTGAAAATATCCAATGCTTTATACAGCATCTGTCTATAAGACTATTTTGCAGGGTTTCCTCCAATATGTCAAGAGGGGACCATGGCAATCGGCTTATAAAGGAAGCGGCTTTAATATTTTCATCTTGATAGAAAGGGCTTTATGTAATAAAATAATGCCATTGACAAAAAGGAGCCTGATTTTATTATGACTGACGAATTTTCAAGAACCCAACTTCTTATTGGCAGTGAAGGACTTGCTCGCCTGAAAAACTCTTCCGTCCTTGTATTCGGCGTAGGAGGCGTAGGCTCCCACTGCATTGAAGCCCTTGCCCGCAGCGGCGTAGGCTGCCTTTCCATTGTTGACCCGGACCGTGTCTCTCTTTCCAACATAAACCGTCAGAGCATTGCTTTCCACAGCACCATAGGCCAATATAAAACCCATGTTATGAGGGACAGAATTCTGGATATCAACCCCTCTGCCCTTGTGCAGACAGAGGAAACCTTTATCCTTCCGGAAAACCTGGATGCATATTTCTCCAAAACCCAGCAAAGGCCTGACTATATCATTGATGCCATTGACACCGTGTCTGCCAAGCTTGCCATAGCCCAATACGCCTATGTGCACCGCATTCCCCTTATTTCTTCCATGGGGACCGGCAACAAGCTCCACCCGGAACTGTTTGAGATCACTGACATCGGGAAAACCTCTGTGTGCCCTCTCTGCAAAGTCATGCGGCGGGAATTAAAGCGTCTTGGCATTTTGCACTTAAAGGTCCTTTTCTCCAGGGAGCAGCCCCTTAAGCCCCTGCTCCTCCATGACTGTAAATCCCAAAAGCGTCCCGTTCCCGCCAGCATATCCTTTGTTCCCCCAGTTGCCGGCCTGTTTATAGCCGGAGAAGTTATCCGCAGCCTGGCAGGCCTTTCAGACATGCAGCAATCGCCTTCCAGCCTTTCCTAAAACATAGAGGCAGAGTTCCATTATCAGAGGAAAATCCTGCGGATATTGATAAGAATAAAACAATCCTTTAAAATGCCGGAAGAATTGCGCAAAAAACTTTACTGTTTCAAAAAATTGTGTTAACATAGATAATATAAATGCATGGTCTTGGAAAAACGGCTCTGTACTGCACCCTGCCCCTTTGTGGGAAGTCAAAGGCATACTGTTTTTCCTTCCCTGCCAAAGAGAACTCCCGGAATTTCCCTGCATCTGTTTTTGCGACTGATTTACCGCCAGAAGCACCCATATTTGTCCGCATACCAGCCCCGTATGCCCTGTTCATTTGTGCACTCCTGACAAAACCTCCCGCAGATTCTGACCCAGCGTGTTCCCGGAGTGCTTGTAAGCGCTTATGGCCAAGGAAAAATCCGAAACACCATTTCCTGCGCCATGTGCAAAGATGCACAAATACGGAGGTATACACATTATGAAAAATCTCAAAATCTTTTTCAAACTGATGATTTCTTTTGGCACCATACTGATTGTAACCTTTGCCCTGGGCATAACGGCACTGCTGTCCATTCAGTCCCTTGACAAGGTTGCAGATCAATATGCCACCATGTCTATTCCCAGCATCAATTATCTGTGGGCTGCCAGACGCGCCATCCAGGCTACAGAGAAGATGGCACTGGAGACTACAGTTGTCATGACTGAGGAAGAGCTTACCACTGTAGAAGCCAGCTTAATGGAAGAGCGCAGCTCCCTGGACAAGGCTCTGAAGGATCTGTTAAGCGTTGCCCCTCAGTTCCAGCCCCAGGTAAATGCCATTGAAGAGGAACTGGCTGATGTCTCTACATACCGTCAGCAGATATTGGATGAGGCATGGAAATTTACAGAGGAAGGCAATGCCAAAGCCTATGAGATTTATAAGACAAATTATCATGACCGTTTTGAGCAGGTTCGGCTTTCTCTTCTGAATCTGACGGATGATGTGGATAAGCAGATTGAGGAAGAATACTTCCAGGCCCAAAGGACAAAGAATATCGCTGTCGGCATTACCATATTCATTTTTGTCCTTGCCATCGGCGTAATTGCGGTTTTCACGGTTGTCCTGACCAATCAGATCGTAACCCCTGTCCGTTCTCTGGAACAGGTTGCAACCCTGGTTGCTGACGGTAACCTGGATGCTGATGTTGATTACGTGTCCGGCGACGAAATAGGCCTTCTGGCCGACAGCATCCGTTCTTTGGTTACTGTCCTGAAAAATATTATCCACGATGTGGACTATCTGCTTGAGCAGATGGCTGGAGGCGACTTCACGGTACATACCAGAAGCGAGCAGTATTATGTAGGGGCTTTTCACAGCATGCTGGTTTCCATGCGCAAGCTGAAAGACCGTCTCAGCACTACGCTGCAGCAGATCGATAACTCCGCCGACCAGGTTAACTCCGGCAGCGGACAGGTTTCCAGCGGCGCCCAGGCACTGGCTCAGGGAGCTACCGAGCAGGCCTCCTCTGTTGAAGAGCTGGCAGCCACCATCAAAGACATTTCATACAAGATTGAGGATACCGCCCAGCATGCCAAGGTAGCTAAGGATGAAAACCTTCAGACCCATGATTTGATCCAGGTATGCTCCAGCCACATGGATCAGCTGATGAAAGCCATGGATTCTATTAATGATAAATCCAAGGAGATCGGCAAGGTAATTAAGACCATTGAAGACATTGCCTTCCAGACTAATATTCTGGCTTTAAATGCCGCCGTTGAGGCTGCAAGAGCAGGAAGCGCCGGCAAGGGCTTTGCCGTTGTTGCCGATGAGGTGCGCAACCTGGCTACCAAATCCCAGGAAGCCTCCAAGAGCAGTGGCGCTTTAATCGAAGAGACTGTTAAAGCAGTGGATGAAGGCAGCAGGCTGTCTACTGAAACCGAAGGCGCTTTGCGGAACGTGGTTGACAGCGCAAAGAAAATCCTGGATGCCGTATCCCTGATTTCTGATGCTACCCAGGAGCAATCTTATGCCGTTTCTCAGGTTACTACCGGCATTGATCAAATCTCCAGCGTAGTGCAGACCAATTCTGCAACCGCTGAGGAAAGCGCTGCTGCCAGCGAAGAGCTGTCCAGCCAGGCTTCCCTGCTGAAGAATCTGGTAGGACAATTTCAATTTGAAAGATAGTCGTTTATAAAGCTTCTAAGAATTAAGGGCCTTTCCTGATACCAGGAAAGGCCCTTATATAATATAAGAAACATATTTGGTTTTCCCAAGAATAATTAATCCACCTTGGGCAGTGCAGCAAAAGATCTCTGAAGTTCTTCATCTGAAGGAACATAATCTGACATTATGCCGTCATTAAACTTCTGATAAGCCACCATATCAAAATACCCGGTACCTGTAAGGCCAAATACGATATTTTTCTCCTCACCGGTTTCCCTGCACTTAAGAGCCTCATCAATTGCCACCCGGATTGCATGGCTGCTCTCCGGAGCCGGAAGAATCCCTTCTACTTTGGCAAACATCTGAGCCGCTTGGAATACCTCGGTCTGGCCCACGCTTCTGGCCTTAAGATATCCCTGAGCATACAGTTCGGAGACCGTAGAACTCATACCATGGTACCGCAGGCCTCCTGCATGGTTTGCTGACGGGATAAATCCGCTTCCCAGAGTATACATTTTCGCAAGTGGGCATACTTTTCCTGTATCGCAGAAGTCATAGGCGTATACGCCTCTGGTAAGGCTGGGGCAGGAAGCCGGCTCTACGGCGATAATGTCATAATCCGCCTCTCCCTTCAGCATCTGGCCTGCAAACGGAGAAATCAGCCCTCCAAGGTTTGATCCGCCGCCAGCGCATCCGATGATCATATCCGCCTTAATGCCGTATTTGTCAAGAGCAGCCTTTGTCTCCAATCCGATAACTGACTGATGGAGAAGCACCTGAGCCAGCACGGAGCCCAGTACATAGCGGTATCCCTCCTGGCTTACTGCTGCTTCCACTGCCTCAGAGATTGCACAGCCAAGGCTTCCTGTGGTTCCCGGAAATTCCTTATTGATCCTTTGTCCCACCTGCGTATTCATAGACGGAGACGGAGTCACCTTAGCTCCATAGGTGCGCATTACCTCACGGCGGAAGGGCTTCTGCTCATAAGAGCATTTCACCATATAAACCTGGCAGTCCAGATCCAGATAAGCACAAGCCATGGACAACGCTGTTCCCCACTGTCCTGCCCCGGTTTCCGTAGTTACACCCTTAAGCCCCTGGGCTTTTGCATAGTATGCCTGAGCTATGGCGGAATTCAGCTTGTGGCTTCCTGAAGTGTTGTTCCCTTCAAACTTGTAGTAAATATGAGCCGGGGTATCCAGTTTTTTCTCCAGGCAGTAAGCCCTGGTCAGAGGTGAGGGACGGTACATTTTGTAGAAGTCTCTGATTTCCTCCGGAATATCAAAGTATGGGGTAGTATCATCCAGTTCCTGCTTTGCCAGCTCCTGGCAGAAGATGCCGGACAATTCTTCCAGGGTAACAGGCTTTTGTGTCTCCGGGTTCAGAAGCGGCGCCGGTTTCTTCTTCATATCAGCGCGGACATTATACCACTGCTTTGGCATTTCCTGCTCTTCCAGATAAATTTTGTAGGGGATCTCTTTTTTCATGTTGTGTACTTCCTTTCTGTTATAGTTTTCCAATTACCTACAAATCATAATAGCTTAAGGCATCAGACAGTTTCCGTCTCGGCGTCAGAAGCAAAAAAACTCCTGTCCTGTATTATATAGGACAGAAGTTTCATATTCTGCGGTGCCACCTAAATTCATTCCCTGACTGCGTCATCGGAATGCGCTCTTTGCCGTGTACTAACATACACTTCCTGCTGTAACGTGCAGCCACGTCTTACCTACTCCAAAATGCATAGACCGACTTTCGGCATCCGCCCTTAAGTTTCAGTTCGCCCTCCCGGGTCCATTCCCTTATGTTCCCATGGCTGCAATCCCACCGCCTGCAGCTCTCTGTACATGTTCCCAAAAGGTACTCTTCCCGCTCAATGGTTTGTAACTAATTGACTTGTGGATAGGATAAAACAATCTGATGAAAATGTCAAGGGTTTTCTTTAAATCTTCTTTTAAAATCTTCTTTTTTTTGCTTTTTTATTTTCGTTTTTTCATGGATTCTTCGAAATGCCTGAAAAGCCTGCCGCCTTCCTCAGCACAGCCACTGCCAGCTCCGCCGGGTTCATGACCCTTATAAGAAAATGATTCCCAAGCCCCCGGCTTACGATCAGATGACGTCCCTGTTCCGTAAAATGGCCTCCGTCATACTTGGGAAACAGAGTCACGTCCGGCGACAGCAGGCCTCCCAGTCCCGGAATCCGGATAATCCCTCCATGAATATGGCCTGACAAAGTCAAATCCGCTCCCCAGTCTCTGTAAGACGGAAAATACAGCGGATTGTGACACAGGAGAATATTGAAGCAGTGTCTGTCTGCCTGTCCCAGAGCCTTTTTAGTATCCTTCTCTGTAAAGCAGATTCCTTTCACGTAATCTTTCCTTAATGGATCTTTGTAGTATTGCATAGGCATTACCAAACCATATAGTTTCAGACAGGAGCCTTTTCGTGAAACGGTCTGCCAATTATTTTCCAGCACAATGGCCCCTACATCTTTCAGAGCCTTCAAAAGCCATGCCAGTTCCTCTGTTTTCATTGCCTGCTCATGATTTCCGGCGGTATAATATACGGGATAGCGTTTTGAAAGCCTGCGGCATAAATCTATGACCCTGAAAGCAGAACCGTCTCCGCAGTCAGCCATATCCCCGGTCATCACTACCATATCAGGCCGGTTTTCATGAATCTTTTGGATCAGGATCTTATTTTTACTGCCGTATACTGCGCCATGGAGATCCGACAGATGAGCGATTTTAAAACCGTCAAAGGCTTTTGGCACCCTTGGAGATTCAATGTTATAATGAACTGTACGAAACAAAAACATCCCTTTCCGGCCATAAGCCTTTCCTGCACCAAATAGTTTCCTTTATTGTACTGCCCCAATCAATTCCCTGATGTCCTCCATCTTATGGGCTGCCATATACTCCTGTATCCCTTTGACAATCTCTGCTGTGGCATAAGGATTATGGAAATTGGCAGTCCCCACGGAAACTGCCGCAGCCCCTGCCAGAATAAATTCCAGGGCATCTTCTGCTGTCATAATTCCGCCCATGCCGATAATCGGCAGCTTCACTGCCTGAGCCGTCTGATATACCATGCGCACTGCCACTGGTTTTATGGCAGGTCCTGACAGCCCTCCTGTTTTGTTGGCAAGGGCAAAAGTCCTTTTGCTTACATCGATCTTCATGCCTGTCAAGGTATTGATGAGAGAAACCGCATCTGCTCCTCCCTCCTGGGCTGCTCTGGCCATTTCGGTAATATCTGTCACATTTGGACTCAGCTTCATGATCACTGGCTGCTTTGCATGGCGCTTTACTTCCCTGGTAATGGCCTCCACTGCCTTTGGATTCTGGCCAAAGGCAATGCCGCCTTCTTTTACATTGGGACAGGAAATGTTGATCTCCAGCAAGTCAACAGGCTCATCTCCCAGACGTTCCACCACTTCTACATAATCCTCGGCAGTCTTCCCGCACACATTCACAATGATTTTTGTATCAAACTGCTTCAGATATGGAATATCCCGCTTTACAAACACGTCAATCCCTGGGTTCTGAAGTCCTATGGCGTTTAACATCCCCCCATAGGTTTCTGCGATTCTGGGCGTAGGGTTTCCCGGCCACGGCACGTTGGAAACTCCTTTTGTCACCACTGCCCCCAAAAGGTTTAAATCCACAAACTCCCCATACTCCTGTCCGGAACCGAAGGTGCCGGATGCAGTCATCACGGGATTTTTCAATTCCACCCCTGCAATCGTCACTGCCGTATTCATCTACAGATCCACCTCCTCTGCCCGGAATACAGGGCCGTCCTTGCATATTCTGGCATTGCGGACGTTGGAATGGGAATCCACGTCTTTTGTACCGCAGACGCAGGCCAGACATGCCCCCACTCCGCAGGCCATCTTCTCTTCCAGGGAAAGATAGCATTCTATGCCCTGGTCGTGGGCATAGCTTTTCAGCCCCCGCAGCATAGGCATGGGGCCGCAGGCCATTATCACATCAGCAGTCAGCCCATGTTCCCTGACAGCATCCAGAACATTCCCCTTTGTCCCTGTACTTCCGTCCTCTGTAGCTATATACACTTCTCCGTAAGATTCAAATTCCTTGTTCATAAACACCTTGTCACGGTAGCCTAAAACGATCTGCTTTGTGCAGCTTAAGCTTTCAGCCAATTCCAGCATAGGCGGGATGCCAATGCCTCCTCCTATCAAAAGCACTGTTTTTTCCTGGGAAACCTGGGGAAACCCATTGCCCAAAGGCCCTAGAATTTCAACCTTATCCCCAGCCTCATACTCAGAAAATTCCCTGGTTCCCCCTCCTGCCACCCGGTACACAATGCGCAGCTCCCCATTGTCCCTGTTAAGCTGGCAGATGCTTATGGGCCTTGGCAGCAGTCTGGCCCCGTCTTTTGAATAAACAGATATAAACTGGCCAGGTCTGGCCTCCCGTGCCATGTCTCCCACCTCAATCCACATGCTGAACACATTATCTCCAAGACACTCCTGGCTTTTTACCAGCGCCGTCTTCTTTTTCTTTGCCATATATATGCTCCTTTTTGCCCTTATAAAACCCGGTTAATGTCCGCTGCCATGTCAATGACAGCCTGCCTGGAAGCTTCTCCGAAATGCTCCGCCCCAAATCTTTCGTACTTTTCCTGCTTATAAGCCGCAATGATTCCTCTTGAGGAATTTACAATAGCCCCCAGGCCATCCTCATTAAAGCAGTGCCTTAAATCTTCCGCCGTGCCTCCCTGAGCACCATATCCCGGCACCAGAAAATACGTCCTGGGCATTAATTTACGCAGAATCCTGCTCATCTCCGGATAAGTGGCTCCTACTACGGCTCCCACATTGCTGTAGCCCTGATCCATGGAGTCCTGGCCCCACTCCACCACTTTTTCGGCCACCAGTTCATACAAAGGCCGTCCGTCAATAAGCTTATCCTGGAATTCGCCGCTGGAGGGGTTGGAAGTTTTTACCAGAACAAAAATCCCTTTATTTTCTTTTTTGCACACATCTACAAACGGTTTAACTCCGTCAGTTCCCAAATACGGGTTTACAGTAATAAAATCCGTTTCAAAGCCCGGCAAAGCCTGGCTTCCTACCTGGATACGTCCCAGATGCCCGACAGCATAAGCGGCAGATGTGGAACCAATGTCTCCCCGCTTTACGTCACCGATGACCACCAGCCCTTTCTCCCTACAGTAATCCACAGTCCTTTTATACACCATAAGCCCTTCAATGCCGAACTGCTCATACATGGCAATCTGGGGCTTCACAGCAGGAATCAGGTCATATGTATGGTCAACGATTTTCTTATTAAATTGCCACACTGCCTCTGCTGCCCCCTTAAGGGTCTCACCATGCTCTTTCAGGGCCTTTTCCACAATATGTTCCGGAATATAGTTTAACATCGGGTCCAGCCCCACGCACACCGGCGCTTTGGTTTTCTGGATTTTTTCAATTAACTGACTGATCATCATATCCTCCTTTATCAAATTCATCTGCATCGTTCTGTCCTAATAGAATCTTTTTTATTGTAATAGAAAATATGAAAGGTGTAAAGCCATTTGACACATTTTGTGCTATACTAAAGAAAAACCACAGGAGACTTGATGCTATGAACCTGATCCATACCGTAAAACCAACCGAAGCGCAAAAAA
>CATLBO010000112.1 GCA_949879025.1 uncultured Hungatella sp.
TTCCTTGATGGTGCCGCCCAGCAGATCTTTAAGGGCGTCCTGGATATCCCGGGCAGACTCGATGTCATACTCCTGCAGAAGCATCTGAATGATGTTTCTTTTTCCTTCAGTCATTTGTACTTTGTGTTCAATGAAATGACAACAAAAAATGCCGTATCTATGCGGGTTCCGGCTCTTTGGAAGGAATTTTACCCCAATAAATACCCCAATTTGTAAAATTAATCCCCTGGTTCCTGCTACCAGGAAAGAGAAAGGCTCTCGATATCTTAAGTGGTATCGGGTGTCTTTTTTATAAAATTTTAATTATTTTAATAAAAAATTCCTTTGTATATCTTTCTACCCTGCTTTTTTATAAAATGGACATTTAAAAAGACTTACTTTTATTTACTTAGATTTATTTTGGTCTATTTTTTCTTAATAATTTATGGACTTTTGTTCCAAAATTCCAAAATTTCCATTTGCTATAATACCCTTAAATCACATGTGACGAATTAAGCACCAAATAAAACACTACGAAATTTTACGGAGGTATTTCATGAATAACAGATTAGAACGTAACACCATGGGAGTCGAAGTAAAAACTGGACGGGTAGACCAGGCATGTGCCAGGTATGGGGTTGGCCGTAATACCATGCGCAGTATCGCAGAGCAGGCCGGAGCCGTCAGACGGATAGGCCGGAATTATCTGATTGATTTTAAGGATGTCGATAAGTATCTTGATTCACTGTCAGGAGATAGATAAATTAAAAGAATGGAACCCCAAAGAGGTTGGGCACTTACACATATATGCATTATTTGGCACCGACGATAAAGTTGGCTATACGACCTGGAGCTGGAGTAAGCCGGACGAGTATCCGGATAAAGGCTGCCAGGATAGGACTGCACGGCAGTTAATCCAAAGATTGAGTAAATGATTTGGAAGTAAAAAACCTTCTTGCGTGTTCTTCTGTCTGATCGGCTCTAGGGAAAGAAACGTGGTGTTCCGTTTTCTTCCCCTAGGAAAAAAACGGAATTGCGGCGTTATTTTCCCTAGGGAAAATTTGAGGGAAAAAAACGTAAATTTCGTTGTTTTCCCTAGGGAAGCAAAATATATAGTATATCACTATATATTTCCTTCCTTGTTTCCCTCACGGGAGTCAGGTGGGGAAGTAGTCGTGCGAAAGCTGACGCACGACGACTCCTCCCCTGTCACCTGACAAAAGAAAATTTTCAGACGAGCCGGAATTTCACACGCTAAAGTGGTGAAGCAAAACAAAGAAAGAGGAATACTGAGAATGAATAGCGGCCAGTTCCCAGCACCAGGGAAATCATATCGGGAATAACGGGATCCTGATTCCCGAGACCGGGTATTTTGGGTACCGGGAAGATTCCCATTTTTATTCCCGTAACCAAGCGTTTTAGGTGGTGGGAACATTCCCTCCCGGCACCTATATATATTATATATCCCTTTCGGGAACGGGGAACGGGAATGTGCGGGCTCCCACCCTTACGTGTAGGGTGACATAGGCACACCCCACACACGGGAGGGAACCCACCCAGCACAACCGCACGGGAAAGAAAAAGCCAAAGGGTTAAGCGTCTAAATACCGACGAAGCCATAAGGCAGAGCCAGAGGGACGCAAGACCCGGGGAGATTCCGACAGCTTTCCACCGTAAGAACCGGGAGGAATGGCATGTAACTATGCCCCTGGGCGGCTGGATGGAACTATACCAAAGGTTTTCAGCAGTTGAAAGCTGTCCGGATGTAGAATCAAATGCAACGCTGCGTGGATTCCAAAACGAAACGAATAAGACAGACCGAAAATAGGAGGTTTGAGGAATCGTGACACAAAAAGAGAAGCGGATCATGGATATCATGATAGCGCACAACACTGACCTGGATGCGGCGCAGGCGCTTTATGGGCTGGGAAACGGGAAAGGTAACGTTACTTTACCTGGGAAGGCCGCAAATGGTAACGTCACGTTTAAATCTAACAAATCCAAACATAGCGTTGTGGTACCCTCCTACAGTCTTTTCATACGCCTGCTGCCTCCAGGCCAGGTATGGCGGCAGGCGTATGGGGCGGGACAGATTATGTGTTCCTCTGGTGCCTGAATGTAAATCCATTATACGGAGGAGCGGTAAATATGCCAAACGAACAGCTTGTGGCACGTATCAAAGCCGGGGTAGACGTGGCCGAGAACATGGAGCAGTTGTATTTTCAGGTAAAGGCTTTCATTCACTTTATAGCCTGGGGATACCGCAGCCTTGGAGAGGTTGAGGACCTGGAGCAAGAAGGATACCTTGCTTTGTACCCTGCCATTGATGGATTCAGTCCGGAACGTGACGTTAAGTTTCTGACCTATGCGGAGTCATGGATACGGCAGAGGATACGGCGGTACATTCAAAACAATGGCAGCAGCTTAAGGCTTTCGGTCCATCGTCTGGAAAGGGTGCGGCGATATCACAGGTTTATTTCTGCCTATGCGGCGGAGTACGGCCGGGAACCGTCAGACTTGCAGGCGGCGGTCAATTTGGGCTGTACTATGGCCCAGATAAAGGATATACAGGAGGACGCATACAAAGCCCACCCAGGAAGCCTGGATAGTCCTGTGATGGGCTTGGACGGCGGAGAGGATAAAACCGTGGGGGACATGGTGGCTTCCGGTGAGGATTTGGAGGGAGATATCCTGGAGAGGGTACAGCAGGAAGAATTAAGGCGGGAGTTGTGGTCTTGTGTGGACTCATTACCCGGGAGGCAATCGGAAGTACTCCGGATGCGATACCAGAGGGGCATGACCCTGGGAGCCATTGGGCAGGAATATGATACCACGCCGGAAGCCGTACGGCAGATACGTGCCAAGGCGCTGCGGGAGCTGCGCAAGCCCCGAAACAGCAAACGGTTAAAGCCTTTCTTGCCAGAGGCGGACCAGATCTACAGCGCCGCCCTGATGGGAAGTGGTGTTTCCCGGTTTAATACAACCTGGACAAGCAGCACGGAACGGGTGGTATTGGAACGGCTGGAAGATAAGGGGGAGATTGCGTCCTCCGGTCAGACGGACAAAAAGAACAAAAGAGAATCAGAGAGTGACAACATTCAGGGGCAGGAGGCAAGGGAGACGGCAACATTTAAAAAGAGCGGAACGGCAACAAAGGCAACAAACGGGAACATTACAAAGTTGACGGGGAACCTCCGATAAAATGGGCGTTTAAGGCTGACACAACATAGGCAACATTCTTTTCTATAAAAATATAAAATAAAGGGTAATAAGGGAATATATACCCCTGTGCGCCATATGCGCATATATATAAGGGCGAATGTTCCGAATGTTCCCGGTGACGCAAAGGAGCGGGCCACGAGGGGAAAATGCCCCCGTAAGAGAACGTTTTCCCCGGGCCAGATGGACAGAGAGAACAAAGGAAAATTAGAAAAGGAGTTATGGAGGATGAGGCTGGATAGAAAAAAATTTCAGAAAATCGTAGACAGAGAGAAATGGGCAGAGGAAATTATCTGCCACCGGACAGGATTAACCAGAAGAACTGTAGAATGGATTATGAAAAATGGCGAGGTGTCAGAGGATGCGCTGGAGAGGATCGCAGATATGGCAGGGGGTTGAGGTTGGGGAAATTTCTCTGCCTGACATAACGGCATTTAACGATAATACGATTGAGTTCCTGAAAGACCACGAAAGGGCCACGGTCAGTTTCTCCCAGGGGCGGTATAAGTCCAGGATTCGCAAGTTGGCAAAGGAGAAGCCCGGAGAATGTCAGATTGTGTCCGAGAATAAGGACGGCAGTTTGTGCGCCCATATCCCGGTTGCGTGGATACGGATTAATCCCGGAATGGACCTGACAGAGGAACAAAGGGAGGAAAGAGCGGAAACCATGCGCCAGATTATCAGAAATCACGATTATAGTCGGTATGAAGAGGGGTGATTTCCGCTCTAAACAGGTTGGGGGTACAATTTATAGGGTAAGGGGTAAAAGAGGGGAAAACAGCCCTGGAAACGTAAGAAACAGTGCAGCAGGGATAAAAGGCCAAAACCGGCTTGTCCTACCCAGCTGCCGGGGCCGCATTGGGCCTGGGCGCTGAAGGACATTGGTCCGTCAGTGCCTGCCGCTGGCCTTGTCCGGGAATGGTCCGTGTATCTTTCCGGAACGCAATGACAACTATTTTGTGGTCAGTAGAACCGGCAGGGGGAGATCCGGCCTTTCCTTTCCCTGCAGAAGGCAGACTTGCACCGGTGCAAGAGGTCAGGCCCATTTGGGGCTTAGTGGTACAGGAGCCGGCAGCAGGAAACACTCGGAAAATAAAGCTGCATCCACTTGTGCGGAATGTATATGCGCATGTATCGGTGTCCGCAAACAACCATTGAAGTCGCTTAAACTTAACAAAACTTAACATTTTTCCACATAAGAAGCCTGCTGCCATCCAAGGTAACGGAACCCATCTGGGTCTGGTTAACTGCCGGCCATTGGGTGGTGAAGCATCTCCAAGATAACAACATCATTGAGCGTGATACTATACCTCTGGTATGTGACTGTGCTTTTCCAGAATGGCTATATTTCCGTTTTATCAGGCAGGGGTGGACTCTTTATGGGTAAAGGGTTTAACGGCCATTTTAGGCGTTTTAGATGCTGACAAGAGAGGGGAACTGTTTCCAGAACAGAAACTATTTGGGAGCGTCCTTTGAATGAAGTCCAGGAAGGCAGCAGGCTTATATTTTGCTAAAGGAAAAGTCCCCCAGGGATGAAAATACCTGGAGGAACATTAGAGAGAATGATCACAGCTCCAGCTCTGCAAAGTCAATCCACAGATCATCGTAGATATTGACCTTTATTTTGTCCTGGAGGGTGAAGGCTGTGGTTTTGAATTTGTCCTCTTCCAGGAAATATACATACACAGACTGGTTTATGGGATTCACAATCCAATACTCCCTCACTCCAGCGTCCATGTAAAGGTTCAGCTTGCGTACATAGTCATGGCTGGAATTGCTGGGAGAGACAATTTCCACAATCCAGTCCGGCGCCCCGGTACAGCCTCGGTCTGTCAGCTTATTGGTGTCACAAATTACGCTGATGTCCGGCTCTACTACGGTCCTATTATCATCTTCAAACAGCTTGACGGCAAAGGGGGCCGGGTAGACCTTGCAGGGGCCTTTTTTAGAATCAATATAGTTGGCAATGATTTTTGATAAGAACATGAGTATTTCCTGGTGTATCCTGCTGGGAGCCGACATGTAATAGATTTGACCGTCTATGAGTTCGGCTCTGACGTTCTCCGGCAGGTTGTAGTAGTCCTCTTCTGTATAAATGTTTGCGTGGGCTAATGCTTCTGACATAGGATTCTCCTTTCAAGGTAAGGTTATGGGGTTTCGGAGGCAGCAGGGGAAAGATTGTCCCGCTCCATGGTTTCGGTGATTGCACGTCCTATAAAGCCATTGACGCTTTCGCCACGGGCTTCTGCATGGGCTTTTATTTTATCACGTCGGCCCTTTTCAACTCGAACTTTGATTTCGTCGTAATTTTCCTTCATGTATTTATTGACAGCTTTCTGCTGTGCTTTGGTGGCTGGCATGGTAACACCTTCTTTCTTTTGGATTCATGGGGGCGGAAAAATAAAGACACCTTCCCCACCATACCACAATTATAGCACGTTTGTCTATCGGGTACAATATACATTTTTCATATATATCGGGTACGATATTTGTATAGTATGACGGTTGATATATTGGGTACGATATAATATAATAATATCATCAACAGAGAGGAGCCAAACAGAATGAAGCAGATTACGAACATCAGAAAGGCCGTGTGTGTCATGGCTAATGAATTAAAAAAGGCCGGCTATTCCTTGTCAGATGCTTTCAAAAAGGCATGGCAGAGGGTAAAGTTTTCCATGACTGTCAGGGCCAGAGGGACAAGCTTTGGGAACCGTCAGGAGTGCCTGGGATTCCTCAAACAGTTCAGATCGGATGATTTAAGCGTAACGCTGGAAAATGAGCCTGGAAATAAGTTTGACAGCAACGCAATACGGATTGTGGTCCATATCCATCCCATTGCCAAAAAGACAATCATTGGATACGTACCAAGAGGGTTAGCGAGGGAACTTTCCAAGGTGATTGATACCGGAGTTGAGGTAAAGGCTAGGCTGCTGGACATTATCGGAGGATATGGACAAAAAGAAACCTTGGGAGCGTTGGTAAACATTGCGATATAAAGAAAATGCTCTTATCAGAGCGGCAACTCCGGTAAGAGCCAGTAACCCGATAACCATTCAAAAGGGTACGCAGGCAGTATAACACGCCTGCTGCCCTCTGTAAAGAGAGGAATTGGACGAAATGCACAGATTGAACATTGACAATGAAAGTTTGGAGTACATAGAGGGAGATCGAGTAGCGGCCTCTGATATGATTAAGGTGTTAAGTGAGAAACACAAAATACTTTCAATCAGCCAAGAGGCCGTACCCGAAGATCTGCAGGGCCACACTTTGATTGTCTATTTGCAGGAAAGAGATTGTATTGTCCTGGCTGGATGGGGAGAAAATACGCCCTTGGTAGCAGAGTTGATTACCAATTATTTAGAGCTTACTACTCCACAGCATGAGCGGGCACTAGAGGCACCATCTTATATAGGCTTCTCTGGGAATTTGTCGCAGATATGGAAGATGATAGAAGCCATTTACCAGATTAGGACTAGGAAAAATTAGAGTTTCAAAATCATGGCAGGCAGCAGGGCACTCCCCTTCTGCCCCTGCCAAAGGAAAGGAGCGTGGCAGAATGGTACAGGATTTGCTGAAGACCCTGAAAGCCCTGGCAGGCAAGCGTCGGGAGATTTCCCTGATTGAGGTCAGGAAGTACGATTCAGAGTATAAGCTGGCTATGGACAGGGTTGTTGAATTGAGAGACAGGTATGAGAACATGGATCTGCATTCAGAGGATAAGGAAACCATAGATTCCTTGCTAGATTCCCTGGATGAAGTGGAAGTAACGCAGGTCAATCTGTCTTACCTGGCGGGATTGGCAGATTGTCTGCTGATTCTGGATAGGCTGCAGCTGATACAGCTGTGAGAAAGGAATGGTGATTATATGTTTATAGGGGACATCAAGATTTTGCCGTGGTTCAAAGCAACCTCTCCAGCCCCGGAGAAGATAGAACAGAAGGAGCGGTATTACCTGGAGAATGGAAAGCTTGAATCAAAGATTATCGTGGACGAAGCCGGGAACCTGATAGACGGATACACAAGCTATCTGTTGGCTGTGAAATACGGCCTGGAACATGTTCCTGTCAGGTACGGCAGGCGGCAGATCATTGCGGCGGCGCACCGTCCAGGAGGAAAGCTCTACACCTGGGAACTGCCGGGAATCCTGGTAGGCCAGGTGAAAATCGGCGATCGGGTTGTGGTGCGCACCGGAAAGGACTGTACGGTGGTGAAAGTGGCAGAGGTACAGGAATATGCCAGACAGGAGCATGACCCCTGCAGAATGGTTATAAGGCGCTGCGGGAAAGGGGGCCGGATGGATGGATACCAAAGAGCTGACCGGATTAATAATCAGTGAAAGGCTGTCCCTGTATTTCAGCCGGAACCGGGAGAACGCAATAAAGAAAGCCCGGCAGAGCGAGGAATTCCAAAAGCTCCTGGAAAAAGAAGCCCCCGCTCTGACAGGTGAGTTTGAAAGGTACCTGGACAATGCAGCGGATCTAGGGATGGCGGACAAGGAAAGCATCTACCTGTTTGACATCCATGACGGAATCCGATTGATGCGGGACATCATCAGCGCAGGCTAAGGACAAGGTGTCCGAAAGCTGCAAGAATAAGAAACCAGATAAAGAAGGCATGACTGGACAGGCGGCAGGCGGACATGGCATTCTGCTACCCCCCGGCATTTATAGAAAGGCGGTGCGGCATGGCAAGATTACCCCAGGGAGCAAGAAAGCGGGCAGACGGAACCCTGGAAAAGCGGTTTACCGTGGATGGAAAGCGCTATTCCATCTATGGCGTCAATAGCAAGGAGCTTCAGCAGAAGGAAAAGGAAGTCAGGAGGCAGATTGAGGCCGGGCTTTATACGGACAATCGGAATTTAACTTTTGATAAATATTTCGAGGAATGGCTGGCAGGGAAGAGAAACGGAACGAAAGGAAATACATTAAAGACTTATAAATGCCATTACCGTAAGCATATATCCCCAATGCTGGGGAACAGAAAGATACAGAAAATTGAGCGCAGGGAGATTTTAAATTTACAAAGGGAGATTTCCCAGGGACTGTCTGCAGGCATGTGCAACGGAGTCTTAAGAACCTTAAAAATCATCTTAAATGATGCCGTGCATGACGAAATCATCCAAAAGAGCCCGGCAGACGGAGTTAAGGCATTGAAGGAAACGGAGAAGGCCACGGAGACTTATCATAGGGCTTTGACAGAGCAGGAACAAAAGGATTTCATGCGGGAAATGGAGAGCGATTATTATTATGAGTTCGTGGCGCTTCTCCTGTGTACCGGAATGAGGTCAGGAGAGGCGGCAGCCCTGGCATGGAGCGACATAGATTATAAGCAGAACGTAATTCACGTAACAAAAACCGTAACATTTAACGAGGACGGAACGGCAACCATAGGAAGCCCTAAAAGTCAATCAGGAAAGAGGGACATTCCTCTGAATGATACAATCAAGAGAATTCTTTCAAGCCAGAGGAAAAAGCCGGGTAATATCCTGCCAATGAATGATAACAGAGTCTTTGCATCTGTCTATGGCGGTGTTGTACATAACCAGGCAGTAAACCGAGCGATTAGCGGCGCATTGTCCAGGCTGGAGGCACAGGGCAAGCCGATAGAGCATTTCACGGCCCACGCATTAAGGGATACCTTTGCAACCCGATACATAGAACAAGGAGGGAGTCCGCAGACCTTAAAAACTATCCTGGGGCACAGCAGCCTTGCAATGACTATGGATTTATACAGTCACGTTCTTCCCAATACCAAGCAGCAGGAAATGGACAATTTAAAGATTGCGCTGTAGCAGCAGAGGGCGGTATTATAACCGTCCTTTTTACTACCCCATTTATACCCCAATTTCCACCCCAAATAGGAGAAATATCCACATAAATAAAGACGGCAACAGACAAGCCATGTAGTAAGCAAAGATGTTGAATAAGCCCGGTAAAATCGGCATTTTTAAGGAATAGTCATGAACAACAATGAATCATGATAAAATGTATCTCATTAAACTTTGTGTACAGGTTTCTTTTCTCTTGCCATAATAAAAGGCCTCCTATGATTTATTATTTTATCATAGAAGACCCTTTAAACCTTTATTTACAGAAAAATTTTCATAGACTCTTTAAATCTGAAAAACGGTATGTTTTTCAGCGGCCTCCATGAACAGCAGGAGGACTTCGTAATTGTAATCGCTCACCTCCGCACCGAGGAAATGACGCAGGGCATAACGCACCCGCTCCGTCCCGTCCCATTGCAGGCTGTTTAAATAATCACGGACAGGGTGATACCGGTATTCATTGGCGGCTACCTTGATAGCCCCCTCGATCCGCTTCTCTGATGTCAGCCCGTAGTGTTCCTCCAAGTACAGAACCAGATATTGGATATCCACATCCGTCAGGAGGTTCCCGTCCCGATACCAGCCAAGGGGCTTCACAATGTCAACCCGGTCAGTCAGGAGGTTGCTGCTGAACGCCCCTTGAAGCAGCGGGTCATGCAAAAACACCGCCCTGTAATTTCCCGGCGTGTTGGCGGTCTGCCCCTTCTGGGTGGTTTCCAGCATCTGCCGGACTTCCCCCACCGTCTTTTCACCGTCCATGCTGTCTGCGGCTATCCCCACGGCTTATCTGGCCTCTGGCGGCAAACTCTGATACCCTCCGCTCAATCCGTTCCACCACCTTGTCGTCAAAGCTGTTCTCCACTTTCAGAAAAAACAGTTCCCTCTTTTGGAAAGAACTGATGCGGATAAAGGCTTCCGCATCCGGCTCTTTCGCTTTCAGCTTCCTGCAAGCCTCCATTGCGTTATCCAGCGCATTCCCTAAAATAATGCCAATATCATAACTCTGGATGAACAGTTTCTCAGGGAACTGCAGCCCCTCCACATTCATCCGTAGATCTGGCACCGTGCTGGCAATCTCATGGTATTTCATATTCAGCAGGGTATCCACAACTGTGTTCCCCGTCTTGAACCGGAATTCCAGTCTGTCCATAGTCTCGTTCAGTTCTTCCAGATAGGCTTTCAGTTCTTCCTCTTTTCCGACCGCAAGCTGCATGATAAGGGAAATTGTATTCTTCATATCATGTCTCATCCCCCGTATCCCGGAATAGACACGCTCCATCTCCCCCATATGCTCCTGCAGGCTGCTGACCTGTTTTTCCAAGATAATGCGACTGCTCTTTTCCTTGTTCCAGCAGATCATGTCCTGAAAAAGTTTTACCCCAAACACAACGGAGAATAGTAACAGCAGCAGAATAACAGGCATTATGACCATCAGTGATGGATATCTGTCATACAGCGTCTCCGGCACACTGTTCTCTGCCGTGTCAATCGTAATACGCAGTAAAGTACATACCATCAGGCCTGCCAGCCCCGGTGTGAGAATGAACAGTAATTCCGTCCTGTGAATGGCATAGTCCTTTTCCCGGTAATCCCGCACAATCTTCCTCATGGTAAAATACAGCAATACTGCTCCAATGACATGAAATAAAATCCGATTTCCTACGAGAGTAATATTAATAACAAAATCATAGCTTTCCAGTACCAAAATATATCCTTCTTCCCAACACCAGTCCCAAAGCCGAAACAGATGGTTTCCTAATTCAAAAAGCATATGTGCAAGGAAAAAGCTCATTTCACCCATAGCCATAAAGGTAACGATAAGAAATAAGGCCATCTTTCCTAACGCCCTATAAAAAGCCAATGCCGTCA
>CATLBO010000113.1 GCA_949879025.1 uncultured Hungatella sp.
TCCTCCTTCTACTGCTGTCAGAAGGAAAGGTAACTATACCATTTCTGTATGAAAGAGTAAATATCAACTGTGCAGGAGTAATTTCTACTTCTCCCTGGAGGGGTGGAATTTAAAATTTCATTTTTGTAAATTTATAGAAATTCGGAAAAGTAATTGACAACAGAGGAAAAATATTGTAGACTATTTAAGTCTGAAGATGCCCGGCCATACAGAGGGGTGACAGGCCTTGGTAGCTCAGTTGGTAGAGCAGAGGACTGAAAATCCTCGTGTCACTGGTTCGATTCCGGTCCAAGGCATGAAAGCAGTAACATGAAACGCAAAACTGCATATATTAAATTATAAATATTATTTGCGGGTGTAGTTCAATGGTAGAACACCAGCCTTCCAAGCTGGATACGTGGGTTCGATTCCCATCACCCGCTGTCCGAAATCCTTGGTGTTCAAGGATTTTTTTCATTTTAGAATATGAAGAATCAAGAAAAATAAAAATCATTTTAGCTGAAGGCTATGATATGGAAAAAACAGGATACGTCTTGGCATCCTGTTTTTTATGATTCCTCAGGACTGAACACCAGATTGATTCCGCCTGTCCAGTTCATCCATTCCCAGCTTTAATGCTCCCATAATTCCCTGATTATCATCAAGTGAAGGAAGTACAATATAAGTATCCAAATCTTGCAATTCCTTTGTCAGAAGATAACCGGCGATCATGTCTTTCACATAACTGCGGATCTTCCCAAGCAGCTGAGACTGGTGCATCACACCGCCTCCCAGGATAATTTTCTGCGGTGACAGTATCATAATATAGTTGGTTATGGCGTGGGCCAGATAGTATGCTTCCAAATCCCAGACCTCAGGGCGATGTGCCAATTCTTTGGCAGGAGCTCCCCAGCGTGCCTCAATGGCAGGCCCCGAGGCCAGGCCTTCCAGACAGGTTTTGTGGTAAGGGCATTTCCCTTTGTAAGGGTCATCAGAACGGACAGGCATAAGAATGTGTCCGCCTTCCGGGTGAAGCATGCCGTGAAGAAGCTTTCCGTCAGCCAGAATCCCCACTCCTATTCCAGTGCCTACGGTAATGTAGACAGCAGATTCCAGCCCTCTGGCACAGCCCCAGGTGGCTTCTCCCAGCATGGAACCGTTAACATCTGTATCAAATCCTACAGGGATTTGAAGAGATTCTGTGAAAAAACGGCAGATATCATAATTTTTCCAGGCCAGTTTTGGCGTGGTGGTAATATGACCATAAGTCTGTGAGCTGCGGTTTAAATCGATAGGGCCGAAACAGCCGATGCCAAGGGCGGCGATTCCTTTGCCGGAAAAAAAATCCGCCAGCTTCGGCATGGTAACAGCCGGTGTTTCTGTGGGGATAGAGACCCGCTCCAGAATCTCTCCCTGTTCATTCCCAATGGCGCAGACCATTTTTGTGCCTCCTGCTTCCAATGCTCCAAATAGCATAGTAATCTCCTCCTTTATTGCATTTATTCCTTAAATGTGCGAGACAATCAGTTCCACAGTGCCCTGGCAGTGGAGAGTACCGTATCCTGACGGCACCAAAATATGATCCCCAGCCTTAACATGATAGTTATCCAGAATGCCGCTGCCAGCAGTAACATCAATTAACATAAATGGGTAATTGTGGCTAATGGAAGCATGGGTTTTTACATTCCATTTGATTACGGTAAAATAAGGCCCCTCTGCCAAAATGCATGTCTCATAATCTTCGTGATTCTTAACAGCCCCTTTTGTATCCCTGTCTGTGTGAGGGCAGAGGATCACATCCATGCTTTCTTTCAAGTGAAGCTGTCTTGGCCTGCCGTCCTGCAGACGTCCATAATCATACAGGCGGTAGGTAGTATCGCTGTTCTGCTGGACTTCCAGCAGCAAAGTGCCCTTTCTTATGGCGTGAATGGTTCCGGAAGGAATATAGAAGAAATCTCCTTTATGAATGGGGAGTTTTCTCAACAGAGTATCCCACTGCCCGGCAGCAATCATTTGTTCCAATTCCTCCCGGCTTTTGGCATGGTGCCCGATAATAATATCTGCGCCTTCATCGCAGTCCAGGATATACCAGCATTCCGTCTTGCCCCGGGTACCGTTTTCATGATGAAAAGCATACATGTCATCAGGATGAACCTGAATGCTTAAATGGTCATTGGCATCAATGATCTTTACCAACAGAGGGAATTCCTTTCCCTCCAGATTGCCGAAAAGTTCTCTGTGGTCATTCCACAGATTTTCCAGGCTTTGCCCGTCATAGGTTCCTCCGCACACCGTGCTTGCTCCATGGGGATTGGCGCTAATGACCCAGGCTTCCCCGGTATCGTCCCCTGGTATGGAATATCCGTAGATATCCCGCATTTTGCGGCCTCCCCAAAGAACCTGTTTAAAGAATGGTTTAAAGAATATCAATTCGCCCATAATAGCCTCCTAAATTCAATATAAGAATAGCATAAACATCTGTAAAATAAAAGCGCTAAAAATCCCCTGTACAGGAGGAGGGTTCATCTTCCAGCACAGGGGGACAAAAAAGAGAAAAATTTTCAGTTTTCTGTGGAAGAAACCTGGTCCATCAGTTTATCATTAATTTTTACAAACGGAAGGTACAGCAGCACGCCGATTGCAATGATAACAATCTGAACAATAACAGCCCGAAAATCACCGCTGGTAGCCAGATAGCCGCTTAACAGGGGAGGAGTCGTCCAGGGAATGTACACTACACATTCATTCATAAAGTTCAGCGCAGTTGCCGCATAGCCGATAATGATGCCGATAGCAGGAAGCAGCACAAAAGGAATAATCATAGTAATATTGTAAACAATGGAGTAACCGAAAATAATCGGTTCATTAATGTTAAAACATCCTGGCGCCACAGACAGTTTGCAGATGGCTTTGGTAGCCTTGTTGCGGCCAAACAGCAGCGTGGCAATAATCAGGGCGATGGTAGAACCGGAACCGCCCATCATGCCGAACGTAGGAACAAATGCGGCATTGATAATGTTGGGAATAGGCTGGCCGGCTGCATAGGCTGCCATGCACTGGGTCATGTTGATCATCAGAAGAGGCTCTAACAGCGAACCGTTAAGGACAGTCTGGTGAATGCCAAACAGCCATAAAAGGTTGCCGAGAGAATAGATGAGAACACAGCCAAACAGCCCGGTAGTGACGCCGCGGAGAGGTTCCTGAATAATAACAGTAATAATGGAAATCAAATCCGTGTGGAATACATTGTACAAGACTGCGGAAATGGCTGCAAAAAGGGCCATAACGATAATAAACGGTATCAGTACGGAGAAAGATTTTCCTACAGCTGGAGGAATACTGTCGCCCATATTAATCTGCAGTTTCTTGATGCTGGATATGTATATAAATAATTCTGTTGCTGCCAGGCCGATAATAATGCCCGCAAACATAGCCTGCGTGCCAATATTGCTGAAGGACAACACGCCGGAGACAGTTACGCTGTCAGCAGCACCATCGGGGACTACCGTAATAGAGCCAGGCATCATGATGATCAAAGTTGCCAGGGATACCAGGGCTGCGGCAATGGGGTTGTCATACCCTCTGTTTCTGGACAGGCAATAGCCGATTACAGTGGCAATCAGCAGAGAACTGATATTTAAGGTTGCATTTACCAGAAGATTTCCCCAGTACTGGGCGCTGGCAAGAGCCGAACCGCTTAAAAACCATTGGAATATGGTGTTGTTAAAAAGAACAGCCACGCCTGCCAGGATGTAAAGGGGCATGATAGTGGCAAAGGAATCGCGCAGGGAACTTAAGTGAATCTGACTTCCAAGCTTTGCGGCGAACTCTGTAAATTTATCTACAAATTTGGATTCCTGTAAAGAAGCGCCTTTCATATTAATCCTCCCTTTTATCTCTCTGCTCAATCAGATCCCTGATCCAGTGGGCAGATTTTTTTAGTCTTCTCTCATAGTTATTCATCAAATCCACTTCAATAAAGCCGTACCTGTTTTTGAATGCGTTGCTCCATGACCAGTTATCAATTACCCCCCAGTAATGATAGCCGACACACTGAGCGCCCTCCTCGATGGCTTTGAAAACCCACTCCAGATGATCCTGCACAAATTCAATCCGGTAATCGTCCTGGATCTCGCCGTCTTCACTGCGGAAGCGGTCTTCATGCTCCACGCCCATACCGTTTTCCGAAATAAAGAACTTCATTTCCGGATACTCACGCTTCATCTTCATGCCGAAATCATAGATTCCTTTGGGATAAATCTCCCATCCGCGGTAAATATTCATCCTTCTTTCCGGCCAGATATAAGGGTCTGCGAATCTGGGATAACCGGATTCGTCCGCTTTTTCCTTAGGCGCCTGAACCCTGGTAGGCTGATAATAGTTAAATCCCAGCCAATCCACACGGCCGCACTTTAAAATTTCTTCATCTCCGGGCCGCATCTCTGGGACCGCATTATATTCTTTTAATGTGTCAAATACATCTTTGGGAAGCGTTCCCGATGTACACAAATCAAGCCACCACCGGTTGTGAATGCCATCTGTCATACGGAGCGCTTCCAAATCTTCCGGAGTTGGGTTCTCTTTAGTATAAGGAGGAGCGAATGCATTGATTAATCCAATCTGGGCATCATCGAGTAGATACCCCTTTTCCTTAGCTTTGTGGAACTCGCGGACAGCCAGGCTGTGGGCCAGCGCTATGTGATACTGTACCTGAAGCCCCCGTCTTTCGTCTTTAATGAAAGGATACCAGTTTCCGGAACGATATTCCTGATCTGGCTCCACAATCGGCTCATTAAAGGTAAACCAATAGCGGATCTCTTTGCCAAACTCCTGGAAAGCAGTTCTGGCATAGGTAGCATATGCTTCCACAACTTCACGGTTTTCCCATCCGCCTCTGGCATACAGATATGCAGGCATATCAAAGTGGTACAGGTTCATGAACAGTTCAATGTCATTCTCCTTGGCACAGGCACACACTTTATGGTAAAATGCGGCGCCTTCCGGATTCAGCTTCTGATTCTGATCCATTAGCCTAGTCCACTGAATAGAGGTGCGGAAGGAGTCAAGACGGAGACTTTTAAAAAGCTTAATATCCTCCTGGTATTTTTCATAAAAGTTGTTGCCCACATAGCTGCCTACTTTGTTGTAAAAATCGGAGATAGAGAGATCAGACCATGTGTCCCAGAAACTTTCCAGACGATGGTCTTTCTTATAAGCCCCCTCAGTCTGAGGGCCAGACATGGCGGCGCCCATAAAGAAATCCTTTGGAATTGATAGTTTCATATGCTTTTCCTTTCCGATGAATTATTTATCATAACTTTAAATAAATAAGTTATAACATATTTATATAATATCATAATTTTTATAAAAATCAAGTGTTTTTTTGTGTTTTTTATTGTACAATGACAGGATTTTTGGAGAAATGAAAAAGACAGGGCTGAAAACAAAAATACTGCAGATACCAGCAGCAATAGGCTGGTCTGCAGCATGAAAAAGGATTTTACTAATTAGGAAGGTTATGTCTGGACGCTGATGGTACGCAGCTCAAAACAGTCTGCCCGATGCCTGGATTTGGAATATTCAAAAATGCGTCCGTCACTAAGATAGGCCACCTGCTCCACTTCCAAAATGGGCAGAGGGGCATCTCCAATGTCCAGCCATATGCGTTCCTGGTCTGTAGGCATGGATGCACGGGCAATGCGGTGCCCGCTTTGGATCTTTAGCTTCAATGTATTTTCAATATAAGAATAAATAGAACCTTGGACCACTTCGTCTGTGATCCCGGTGATAATGTCTGTAGGCATATAGGTGTACTCTGTCACATAAGGGTTTCCATCTACTTTTCTGGTACGGCATACATAGCAGACAAAAGAGCCATTGGGAATCTGAAGCTTGTCAGCTATTTCTGCGGAAGCCTTTAAAGGCTGAAATTCGTGTATGACTGAGGTGATCCGGTGTCCCGGCTTATCTTTTGCAAAACCTCCAAACTGCTGGGAGCGGGCAAAGCCCTCATGATTGACGCTTCCTCCGGACATGGCTTTGACAAAGGTCCCTGCGCCGCGCCGCTTTGTAATCAGCCCGTTATGCACCAGATGCTCCATGGCTTCCCGAATGGTAATGCGGCTGGCATTGTACTGCTTGCACAGCTCAAGCTCCTGGGGAAGCTTTTCGTCCGGTTTGTAAAAACCAGAGAGAATTTTGGATTGAATGTCTTGGGCAATTACTTCATATTTATACATATTGTTCCTGCTCCTAAATCATTAATGGAAATGCATACATTAAAATAACCGGGGAAACCGCAAAACTGCGGCTCACCGGCCCTAAATAAAAGCGCGAGACGGGATTCGAACCCGCGACCCTCGCCTTGGCAAGGCGATACTCCACCACTGAGCCACTCGCGCATAAAAGATATGAAGCTGTTATCATCTGCTGATAATAAAATTATTCTATCATATCTTTTCTTGAAGATCAATACCCAATCAGATATTTTTAGTGTCAAAATATGGTGTCAGGCATTTATCTATATTTGCTGTCCAATGTCACTAAACCAAGGCTGTCACAAATGTTAGTGCCGTTGTTCCTTATTGCTGAACACCTCGCAGAATCTGGCGGCAAAGGAGGAAGGCTCTTGTCCGGCATACAGATGAGAAATATCTCCCACACGCAAGGCCCGGAAAGAAGCGATACCCTGCTGGCGTTCTTCGGACACGATTTCAGTTACAGATGAGGGAGCCAAAGCGATGCCATGCCACAGGACGAAAGGAGAAACATTCCACAGATGGGATAAAAGGGCGCAGATAATACCGAAGTGGCAGTAGCAGGCAATTGTTTCGGTGCTTTCCCGAACAACCCGGTAACAGTATTGCTCCCTTACATATCCATAGCTCTTTAAAAGATTGTCAAACTGCCGACATACATGCTCATAAACCTGGACAGCATCGCCGCTTCTGGCTACGGCGGACTGCTTCCATAGATTTAAATCCATATACTCTGCATGTTCTGCCCAGTAGGAGGGAACCATGTCCCAGACAATATTGCGGGCTTCAAAACGGCTGTCTTTTTTGGAAACATCAGGAAATGCCTGAGACAATTCTTCAGACAAGTTCAGATCTACGGCAGCAGGAAATTCCTGAAGCCAGTCCAAGATACGGGCCTCTTTTCCAAGAACTTTCAGGGAATAAGACGCAGTGTCTCTCGCTCTTCCGAGAGGAGATACATAGCAGTGGTCAATGCCCATGGAAGGGACAGCCTGACCCAGCAGGGCAGCTTCCCGGCGGCCTTTTTCAGTCAGAGTATCATGCTCATAGTCAGGATCTCCGTGTCGAATAAACAGGATTTTCATAGTAATTTCTCCATAATCAATCGAAAAACAGCAGTCAGCGGTATCATTTGCCATCTTATCAGAAGGCAAAGAGAGTGTCAATAAAGAAATACAGAAGGACTTATATGCCTTAAAACAAAAGTATGGAGAAAAACTTACGAAAAATTGACAAAACATGGACAAATCGAGAAAGATTGGTTATAATGTAAAATACATATGTAAAGACGGGAGATGAGGTAAGGTATGGGATACAAAAAAAACGTGTTCCAGAGTCTGGCCATGGTGACTCAGCTGGGGTTATGTGTGGTGACGCCGATCTTGTTTTGCGTCTTTGCGGGTACTTACATCGATTCCAGATATGGGACGAAAACACTGGTATTTCTGTTGATCCTGGGTACACTGGGAGGAGGGCGCGGCGCATATGTCATGGCCAAGCGCCTTATTGACCGGCAGGCCAGGGAAGAGGAGCTTGAGAAGGCTCAGATGATTGAGTCGGCTCTTCAGCAGCAGGACGGGGCTGTTAACAGGCCTAAGACACCAGGCAGAATTCGTTCCGTAAGGGAAGACGGATGACAGGAGAGACAGGGAGGAGCTGCATGAGTAATCACTTGAAACACCTTGTTCTGGAGATGTCAGTCGGGATGTCAGCCTATGTACTAATACTGGGAGCTTTGGCGGTTTTTTTTCGAAATGGCCTGGCAGGGGCGGGATTCTCATTAGGGCCAGTGCTGGCGGGTCTTTTTCTTGGCTTTGCGGCAGATGTGGTGATGCTTGTCCATATGGCGGTTATCACCGAGCGGGCCGCAGACAGCCGGGACGAAGGATATGCCAATAGGACGACAGTGGTTCAGTCCGCTATACGAAGGGTGGTCTTTATCATTGCTTTAGTCATCCTGGGAAGCCGTCCGCAGATTGATGCGGTGGCTATGATTATTGGGGCTTTGGGCCTCAAGGCGGGGGCGCTGCTTCAGCCGACGGTTCACAGGACTTTTTTCGGGGGACAGGAACAAAACCCTGAGGAAAGTACCATTGAGGAAAGGAGGACGGTGTATGGGAATGATGAAAATTCCGATGGTAGTTCACGAGCCTGACTTCATGATTCATGGCGTACTAAAATATGAGGCGTTTGGTCAGGAACTGTGGATTACGGATACTACTGTGGGGGCATGGATTATTACGGCTGTACTGCTTCTTATTGGATTCATTGCCAACAGGAAGATTAAGGCTGCTGCTGACAACGGCATCCCTGGAGCGTTTCAGAATGCTTTAGAGATGGGTATGGAAGCGCTGGAGAATATGGCCCAGGGAATTTTAGGCGGCAATGCCAGAAAGTTTGTCAATTACATCGGAACTATTTTTTTGTTCATTTTGTTTTGCAACCTGAGCGGCCTGTTTGGCCTTAGGGCTCCGACAGCAGACTTTGGCGTTACCTTTTTATTGGGTATGTTCACATTCTTTATCGTAAACTATCAGGGACTGAAAAACCGGGGAGTCGGGCATTTTACCAGCCTGTTCCAGCCGATTCCGATCTTGTTTCCTATTAACTTGATCGGTGAAGTTGCCAACCCTATATCAATTTCCCTGCGTTTGTTTGCAAATCTGCTTTCAGGCGTAATTATCATGGGACTTTGGTACGGCATGATGCCCTGGTTTGTCAAAATTGGTATTCCGGCAGCGCTTCATGTGTATTGCGATCTATTCTCCGGATGTATACAGACCTATGTGTTCTGCATGCTGACCATGGTTTATATTAATGATAAGATGGAATAGGCATACATTTGTAATTTCCCGCCGAAACAGGCGGAAAGAATAAAATATGATTTTATTTAGGAGGAAAAAACTATGAATATTTCTGGACAGGACTTTATCTATGGATGTTCCGCTATTGGCGCCGGCTTGGCTATGATCGCCGGTATCGGACCTGGTGTAGGCCAGGGTATTGCAGCCGGCCAGGGCGCTGCTGCCGTAGGGCGTAATCCGGGAGCAAAATCTGACATTACATCCACCATGCTTTTAGGCCAGGCTGTTGCAGAGACGACAGGTTTGTATGGCCTTGTTGTTGCTATCATTCTGATGTTCGTTAAGCCTTTCGGTTGATTACAGGAAAAGGGCGTATAACAGCATAAGGGGATGTCTGGCCGTTTTCAGGCCCAGGCAGGAAGAACCCCGGAATAATGATAGGAACAGGAAGGAGGCTTAAGACCTTGGGATTAGATCGTTTGATAGGATTTGACGCACAGCTGCTTTCCGAAGCATTCTGGACAGCGATCAATATCTTTATTCTGTTCGCTGGGCTTTCTTACCTGCTGTTCAATCCGGTGCGGGAGGTGCTGGAGAAGAGAAGGCAGAAGATTGCCGGGGAACTGGCGGAAGCCGCAGATGACAAAAAGAATGCTGCGGCTATGAAAGCCGAGTATGAAGCGAAGCTTAAAGATGTTTCCAAAGAGGCTGACGCCATTCTGGAGGAGGCAAGAAGAAAAGCCAAAGCCAGGGAGACGGAGATCGTGGAGGAGGCCAAAGCAGAGGCTGCCAGGATCATTGAAAGGGCAGGCCGTGAAGTGGAATTAGAGAAGAAAAAGGCTCTTGATGATATGAAACAGGAGATCATTTCTATTGCTTCCCTCATGGCAGGAAAGGTAGTTGCAGCTTCCATTGATACCACAATTCAGAATACGCTGATTGACGAGACGTTGAAAGAGATGGGTGAGAGCACATGGCAAAGCTAGTATCAAAGGTATACGGCGATGCGCTGATGCAGGCAGCCCGGGAAAAAAATAAGCTGGATGAGGTCTTTGAGGAGGCCCTGGGACTTTACGGTATTTTTAAAGAACAGCAGGAGCTGATTCATCTTCTGGATCATCCTCAGGTGGTTAAGGAGGAGAAGATCCGGATTATCGGCAATGTCTTTCAGGGAAAGGTTTCCGATGAGATGATGGGATTTCTGACGGCGATTGTTGATAAGGGAAGGCAGAATGAGCTCCTTTCCATTCTGGATTATTTCATCGGACAGGTGAAAGAGGCCAAAGGAATCGGAACAGCCCAGGTAACTTCTGCCATAGAAATGACCGAGGCTCAGAAAGCCCAGGTAAAGAGCAAATTACTGGCAACAACCCGGTATGTGGAATTTGAGATGAACTATTCGGTAGACCCGTCTCTAATCGGAGGCATGGTTATCCGCATCGGCGACAGAGTCGTTGACAGCAGCATTAAGACCCGGCTGTATGAATTGAAGAAGCAGCTTCTTAATGTGCAGCTGGCTTAGAAAATATCTCTCATCAGGGCTCAAGCCCGCAGGGAGGTTTTCGTTATGGAAAGAGTAAGCGGCTTTCCATAATCAGATCCGGGGCTTTGGCCCCCAGCTATAAATTAGGAAAGAGGTGCGAACCTTCATGAATTTGAGGCC
>CATLBO010000114.1 GCA_949879025.1 uncultured Hungatella sp.
CAACTGCACACCACTGATTTTTCATATGTGGTGGCGCATCCGCTGCCAGGCCCATACAAATCTACTTACGAACCCCGTCAAGGCTGAAATTAATGGGCTTTCAGCCCGGCTTTGACCAGGTTCCCTGCGTAAAATTGGGGTCACTCGCCCCAAAAAAAAGGAGGGAGGTAAGGACTTTTAACCTCTCAAACCATCGAATTTACTGGGGTTAAGCCGATTTAGGGCATATAAAGCTGGCACTGCCTAAAACAAAAAGGAGGAACTTCTAGTGAGAATTGCATTAACAGGCAACCCAAACTCTGGAAAAACCACAATGTATAATGCCCTGACGGGACGAAATGAAAAAGTAGGAAACTGGGCAGGAGTTACTGTGGAGAAAAAAGAACACCCGATTAAAAAGTCATACTATACCGAAAATGAACAGCTTATTGCTGTTGATCTTCCCGGTGCCTATTCAATGTCCCCATTTACCAGTGAGGAAAGCATTACAAGCTCTTATGTGCGGCACGAAAATCCTGATGTTATCATAAACATCGTGGACGCTACGAATTTAAGCCGCAGCCTTTTCTTTACAACGCAGCTTTTAGAGCTTGGTATTCCTGTTGTGGTTGCTCTAAACAAAAGTGATATTAACAACAAAAAAGGAACGAAGATTGATACCGATTTACTTAGTCAAAAATTAGGTTGTACCGTTATCAAAACAGTTTCCACATCTGCAGATGGGTTAAAAGAAGTAATTGAAAAAGCGGTTGCTTGTGCAGGAAGAAAACAAACAGCCCCTTATTGTCAGGGTGATATTGATTTAGCGGATAAACAAGTTGTTGAGGAAGCAGACCGAATGCGCTTTGAGTTTGTGAATAAGATTGTACCGCTTGTTGAAACACGTAAAATTTTAACAAAGGACAAAAATATCAATGATAAAATTGATAAGATACTGACAAACAAATGGCTTGGCATTCCTATTTTTGCGGTTGTAATGTTTCTTGTTTTCCAAATATCACAGAATTGGCTTGGAACGCCTATTGCTGATTTGCTTGTAGGTTGGATTGAAACCTTTCAGGAATGGACAGGTGGGCTTTTAGCAGAAGCAAATCCTCTTTTATACGCCCTGCTTGTGGACGGTATTATCGGCGGTGTCGGCGCAGTTGTCGGATTTTTACCTCTTGTAATGGTAATGTACTTCCTTATAGCTCTTTTGGAAGATTTTGGCTATATGGCAAGAGTTTCCGTCGTGCTTGACCCGATTTTCAAAAAAGTAGGGCTTTCAGGTAAATCCGTAATATCTTTTGTAATCGGAACGGGTTGTGCAATTCCTGGTATTATGGCAAGCCGAACAATCAGAAATGACCGTGAGCGCAGAGCAACAGCAATGCTTACGCCATTTATGCCTTGTGGAGCAAAGATACCCGTAATTGCTTTGATTGCAGGAGCATTCTTTGACAATGCAGGCTGGGTAAGTACAATTATGTATTTATCAGGCATTTTGCTTATCTTTATCGGTGCTTTTATTGTAAATAAGGTTGCAGGATATAAATCGAGAAAGTCCTATTTTATCATAGAGTTGCCTGAATATAAAACTCCTTCTTTGTTGAGTGCATTCAAGTCAATGTGTGCAAGAGGTTGGGCGTACATAGTAAAGGCGGCTACAATTATCCTTTTGTGTAATACAGCTGTGCAGATTATGCAGACTTTTGATTGGAATTTTCAGATTGCAGAGTCGGCGGATACTTCCATTCTTGCTTCTATTGCCAGCCCGTTTGCGTATCTTCTCGTTCCGATTGTCGGCGTACTTTCGTGGCAGCTTGCGGCGGCAGCAGTTACAGGTTTCATCGCAAAAGAAAATGTAGTAGGAACGCTGGCTGTTTGCTTTGTCGGACTTGAAAATCTGATTGATACAGAAGAACTTGCCCTTATGGAAGGTGCTGGAGCAGAAGTTGCCGGAATAATAGCTATTACAAAGGTAGCAGCCCTGGCATATCTAATGTTCAATTTGTTCACGCCCCCTTGTTTTGCTGCTATTGGAGCTATGAATTCCGAAATGAAAAGCGGAAAATGGGTTTGGGCAGGTATTGGCTTGCAATTTGGCGTTGGCTATACAATAGGCTATCTTGTTTATACAGTAGGTACACTTATAACCTCTCCTGCTTCTCTGAATATGGGTATGGTTATCGGCGGACTGGCTGCCGTTCTTGCCTTTGTCTTTGTTATAATTGCCCTGATTAACAATACAAATAGAAAAATAAAAGCAGAATATGCTTTGAGTGTGTGATTATGGAAAATCTTATTGTGGCAGGAATATTGATTGTACTGATTGGAGCTATTGTTTTTTATCTTATCAAAGAAAAGAAAAAAGGGAGAAAATGTATCGGTTGCCCTTATGCAAAGCAATGCAGCAGTCATGGTAATGGCGGCTGCGGTGGAGATTGCAGTCATAATAAAACATAAAAAAATAAATTAAGAAGGAGGTATGTGTAAAGGAGGTTACTGCAAAAGTCCGCCGCCGATTAGGCGGCGGCGGGACTTTCATAGTAATTTACCTTCCTTCCGGCCCTTTCTGATAAGCCAGCCTCTGTTCCCTCTCATTTACATAAATAATCCCACAATACTGAAACCCGTTTTTCTTCAAAAGATTCTGCATAACCACATTATCTTCATGAGTGTCGATCCTCAGATTCCCGCACTGTCTCCAGGCCCACTCAAGGCAAATAGAAGCCGCCCCCCGGGCAGAGCCGTCAGAGGTAATGCGGTGCACTACTCCGTATTCCTGGCTGTTAAGCCAATTTCCCTTTTCTATGACCTGGTATGTAGGGTCCTCTCCTGCCCTATAATAAAAAACCGCAGCCATCCTTCCTTTTGTCATACACACAAACATGTGGCCATCCTGTATATCCCTCTCCACCAATTCCCTGGACGGATACGTGGGCGGCCACTGAGTGGGATTCCCATGTTCCGCCATAAATTGCCTGGCCTTGGCATACAATTCCATGATCCGTTCCACATGGCATTGCTGTGCCTGCAAAATCTCAAACCCGTTATTACTGTCTTGTCCCATACTTTCCTGTCTCCTCCTGCAGTTTCATTTCTAAGTTTCCTCTTACTGCACCTGTCGGATTCCCTCAATCAGCCGCTGGATCGCCGCCTTTCCTTCCTCCTCATAGCTGGCCGTCAGCACTGCCACATAATCCCCTGCCCGTACCGCATAATACTCCTGATACAGGGCTCCGCCCATAAGGCTTGCAGATAACCGGGCAAACTCTTTCCCTGCCAGTTCTGCCTTTTCAATCTCTCCCAGCTCATACCCCATGTCTCCAATGGCAGACAGGTCTTCCGCCATCTGCGCCAGACAGTCTTCTGCTGAAATCTCCTGCCCCGAAACCAACTTTTCCGTATTCAGATATACAAGCTGAACGCTGCTCCTTCCGTCTGGCATAGTCACCATAAAATCATAAATATTCAATGCATCCGAAGCCTTTGCCTGAATATCCTCATAATTTCCGCTGTTAACCAGAATCTCATCACTGTCACCCACAAGTTTCCTCATGTCTTCCTCAGAAAATACGGCTGACCCTTCCGGAAATGTGATTTCCACATGAAGCCATAGGTTGGAAAATGTCAGCCCGTCCCATGATCCAGTCTGAAACTGGCCATATTCTCCTTCATCCTCTTCTTTATCTTCTGAGATAACAGAATCGTTTAACGTGTTATCTGTTTCCCTGTTGTCTGATTCAGGCTCTTCTGCTTTCCCCTCCATGGCCTGCGTTCCTTGGGTTTCATCCTCTGTTGTCTCCTCTGGTTCTTCCTGCACCGTCAGCTGCCCCACTGCAGCCTCACTGCTTTCTTTTACTGCGCCTCCCCCGCTGCAGGCGCACGTTCCCCCAATTACTGCCGCAGTGACAATCCATAACCATTTCTTCTGCATCATGTTTCTCCTTTAAAATTTAAATCCTCTTATGCAAAACGGCACTGCTGCCTGCCAATGCCATTAAAGAAAGCCTTATGCATGCCCATTGTCACCTAGGATCTCAATCTGACACATTTTCATAGCCTCCAAAGCATTTTTATGGCTCTCGGGCGTGACCCCGGCACAGCAGTCCTGATCAACCATCACAGCCGTCTCCGGCGCCATGGCCTTAATCACCATAGCATTGGAAATAACGCAGATATCCGTGCAAAGTCCCACCAGTTCCACGCTGTCATATTCTCCCCGTGCCGCATACTCTCCACATTCTACAGATCCGAAAGTTCCTTTCTCAAACCGCTTTCCCTTAAAAGATTCCAGTCCCCCCCACAGCTTCCACCCATCAGTTCCCTTGATGCAATGCTTCACCGGCAGCTTTTTCCCTTCCTGAGTATCCAGATAATTTTCAAAATGAGTATCCAGAGTAAAAACTACCTCCTGTCCCTGGCTTACGTATTCTTCTATCTTGTCCCTTACCTTCGAAACGATCTTTGCAGCCTCCCTGGTACCCAGGCTTCCGTTTATAAAATCTTTCTGCATATCCACTACTACCAGCAATTTTTTCATTTGACCATCCCCCTCGTTCACACTTTGCCTGCAGCTGATGTTTATGATTCCTGCTTTTATTTCCATATACTGCTTCCCAGCTTTGCCGTCAGGCAAAAAATCTTCTCCAGAATTATATCATTTCCCCCTTCCAATTACAAGAGAAGGGCCTGTACCTGAAAAAAGAAAAAGCTGACCACCATAATGGTAATCCACTATTTAAGGTATGCCGTAAAATACGGCGGCAGGCTTTTCATGATGCACCAGGGCAAATCTGTTATTGACATCGCAGGCAGTCAAAAGGCTGAAATCCGAATTGATAATCTTCTGGAAAAGTTCAGCGCCATAAGCATTGAATGCGGAAATTAAAAAAGCAGCCGGACAATGTTTCTTTCATCAAACATTGCTCCCTCTGCTTTCTTTCTGCCCTTGCTGCAGACATGCCTCAAAGCTGCTGTTTGGAAATGGGAAAACTGCCTTCTGCAGGAAAAAGATGCCATATATGTCACATTGCTTTTATTTTGGTATCTTTTGGTAAATGCTTTTAATCTTCGGCTTCAACTGCCGGTAGATATCCATCCCTAATGGTGCCCCGAACTCCTTCTGAAGCGCAAAATACAGCTCCTGCAGCTGCTTTACGCTGTAATTGCGCAGTACCTCGTAGACTTTCTCCAAATCTTCCTCTGTATAGCTGCCTTCTGTCAGTAACTGCTTCAGCATGATTCTGACGTCATCATCATTTTCCTGCCTGTTTTTTGGAGCTGTCAGCTCCGATTTGCTCTTGCGGCACACTTCAATCTCTCTGTCGCACCAAAACTTGACTGCGGCGTCATATCCTGTATCATTGGATATAATCACGTACTCGGTCTTGGGGGCTGTCTTAATCAGATATCCCAAATAGGAAACCATCTGAAAATCCAGCCCGTTTTTACCCGGGTAACACAAAACCATATCAAACGAAGAAGGGTATGCCCGTATCACGTTTAGATCCACATAGGAGATACCTGGGGAATTCTCTGTATAGAAAAGAATGATTACATCCTTTGCGCCTTTCTGCGGCAGTAATTCTTTCCATGCAGTTCCCACGTTCTCAGTGTCCACAAGGTAAACTTTTCTGGCCATCTGCGTCCTTTCACCATATATGGCATCAGGGCTATCATATCATATTCCGGAAATTTTACAATAGGTGCTGCCTGGATTTTTTTAGAAACCCTGACAGCACCCATATGCTTGTTTTTGTCTATTCGTCCCAGTTGTGGTAAACAGCCTGCACGTCATCGTCCTCATCCAGCAGATCCAGAATCTTATTCATCTTCTTCACTGCGTCCTCGTCCGTCAGCTGAACCCATGTCTGAGGAATCATGGTAACCTCTGCCTCCATCATGGGAATACCCTGTTTCTCCAGGGCTTCCCTTACTGCACTGAAATCATCAGGAGCTGTATAAACCTCAAAGCAGTCCTCCTCCTCGGCGAAGTCTTCCGCCCCTGCATCAAGAGCAAGCATCATCAGCTCATCTGCGTCTGTCTCGCACTCTTCCTTATCAATAAGGATCTGCCCCTTCTTATCAAACATATAGGACACGCTTCCCGGCGTCCCCACATTTCCACCGCCTTTGGTAAAGGCGCTTCTCACATTGGCTGCGGTCCGGTTCTTATTGTCCGTAAGGGTATCCACAATAATCGCCACGCCGTTTGGCCCGTACCCCTCATAAGTAAGCACCTCATAATTTACGGAGTTAGCATCTCCCGCTGCCTTCTTGATGCCGCGATCAATGGTGTCATTAGGCATATTATTGGCCTTGGCTTTGGCGATAACGTCCCGAAGCTTACTGTTATTGGCCGGGTCCGGCCCGCCTTCCTTGACTGCAACTGCAATCTCACGGCCGATAACCGTAAAAATCTTGCCTTTCGCCGCATCATTTCTCTCTTTTTTATGCTTGATATTAGCAAACTTTGAATGTCCTGACATAATAATACTCTCCTTTTAATTCTTCATTTCGTCCTTTATAGCGCCTTTTGCGCAGATCTCAATTATCTTATCATTATTTTCCCTATCTGACAAGTAAATATTTTTCTGTTTTTTGCACTCCCATATGCTTTTTACGGCCCATAGGCTTACCTTTTATCCCTCTTCCTCTTCCATGGGCTGCCATGCGCTGCCAAATTTCACATCCCTAAACAGCGCTGCCAGCCCTGTAATCTGCTTCAGCCGCAGGATTTCATCCCTGTCCATGCCCAGATGCCTGGAAATCCATGCGTCGCTGCGCCCCAGATCATGCAGCTCCTTAATAATATTGCTCATAAGATCCACGCTGTGGTTTCCTCTTGCCCGGTTGTGCCGGACAGTGCTTGCCATCCGCTGATCAATCGGCTTATTAATCACTGACACCGGAAGCATCCCTTTCTCCCGCTCATAAATATCCGGATATTCCTTTATAATCCGATATCGGTGAAATCCGTCTACAATGATATAACAGTCCTCTTCCTTATTATAATAACATACCACCGGCATGGTATAGCCGTCCGTCTTAATGCTTTCATATAAAAGCTTCATCTCCGGCGGAGCCACCTTGTTAGGGTTATAGGTATTTGGCCTGATTTTTTCCACCGGAACCGGAATCACGCCATAAGCCGGGCTTTTATACTCCATACTCTACCTCCTCCAGGCTTTTATATTTCTTGCGAATTTCATCCACATACCGCTGCTGCTGTCTGGTAATCCCGAATCCCATAAACCGGCAGGTATGATCATTTTTCAATATGCAGTAACACATCCGTTTCCAGCTGGGAATATCTTTGCTGGACTTTATATTATCTGTGTTGTCCGGAATCTTTCCCACGAAAACCACTCTGGACTTTTTGCTTAAGGTATAATTGGAAACGCCGTTTCTGCGGATCTGATATCCCTGTTCCTCCAATTCCTTTATGGTCTCTTCATCCAGTCCGCCTCCTGTCTTATGCCAGAAATCAATAGAGGTATTGAATTTCTTTATGTAATTATTCCGAAGTTTTGCAGGCAAAGTGTCCAGAAGAAACATGGTATAGCTTTTCCAGGTGTGCCCCTGGGGCAGGGAAATGTTCCGGTATCCCATAGCTTTCGTCTTCCCGTAGATGCTTGTAAAATTGGCTCCTTGAACCCTGCCCACCAGTTTTACCCATATTTCCGGGTCAATGACCCGGTACAGGTTTAAAGCATCTTTGGAATAATCGTTAAAAGGCGACGCCACCCGCATCTGGGAAACTGTAAGCCCGGCCATATAGTAAAGGTCATACAGCCGGTTATAATCATACTCAAACAGATAGTTGGCGTGCCACACGTCACCGGAAGACCAGTCGTACAGAGGCGATCCGCACCAAACGTCCTTAAACATTTTTCCGATCCAGCACATTCCCTGATATCCGGATTTTTTGTTGAGAAATCCGCTGTAACGTTGCAGGGATTCCGATGCTCTCATTCCCAGAAGGCATATGGTCTTCTTCCCTTCATGGGATTCTCGGTACCACCGGCCGAACTGTTTGGCCAGATCCTCCTGATGCATCCGATACCGATATGTGGTAATGGAATTGTTGTCAAGATTAATAACAAACTCTTTGTCCGGCATGGGACGCACCCACAGTTCCTTTTTCTTGTCATCCCAAGGATACCAGTACATTTCATAGCTGCTGAGAGCTGTTCTCGTGGCCATGGGAAGGCACACCCAGTAGCATTCCACCTCCCCTTTGATCCGTTCAAAGGTTCTTTCCACATATTCTGTCGTCACTGTATACTGAGCCTCAAAATCCTGATGGAACACTCCTATAGCCCTGTCCGGATAATGTTCTTTTCTGTAATCAAGCAGCAAATTCAGCAAAAGCCCGCTGTCTTTTCCGCCAGAAAATGAAATATAGATATTTTCAAATTCTTCAAAAATCAGTTTTAGCCGTTCCTGCAGGGCCTCGTACACATCCTGCTTCAAATACTCTCGTACCATGATTTCGCCTGCCTTCCAATCGTTCTTTGCTTATGTCCAGTTTTTTGTTCGCCTTTGCAGCCTTGCCTGATACATCCAACCCCATCCCCACTCTGTTTTAGGATAAAACAGCCAAACTTACCATTTTTTACCAATATCTCCCATAATACACCAAATTTCCCTAAAAGAAAAGCACCAGTCTTTCGACTGATGCCCGTATTTTCATCATATTGTTAATCCGTTCTTCTCAGACAGATTTTTTCCATGTGAAACTATCCTCTTTATAGCACTCTCCACATCCATAGGCAGGGAGTATCTGAATCATAATGCCTCCACAGGCGTATAAAATGATTAATACGATCCCGCAATTCTTTCCTGTCATCTGTCTGCCCTGTTCCTGTTTACCTCCATCCGGTCAGCCTGTCTTTTGCCTATTTCAAGAGTCTCGAAGCTTTAAAGCACTCAAACTTACGCTCCGCAAAAATAATGGCCTTCATCATCACACGCTTTACTCTGATCCACCTGTCAGCCTGGCTAAAGCCGTCAAGGCATGCCGCTGCCGTCTCGCTGTAATACTCATACGCTTTTGCACTGGCGCCCCTTCCATAATTAAGGCCGCAGATGGCATACCTTTTAAACCCCTTAAAGTTCTCAGCCCAATACCTGCCATCCATTTCTCTGGCATCCCTAAAATAATCCATAAGCCTGCTGCTGACGAAATAATAGAAAGGACCTTCCCATGGAAATCTGGCTGCAAACAAAGACAGCGTGGAATCAATATAAGTAATCTCCAAATCATGAACCTGATCCAGAGCAAGCTGGTATCCCGTTAAATAATTGGCCCGGGGAATGAGAATCACTTTTGCATGATCTCTCAAAAAGAGAATGTTGTGGGAACAAGAGCCAATGGTGGAGGCAAAATGGCCGCAGTTTATCAGGACATTCAGCTGCTCCTCAAAAGTCAGTTTTTCAGGATACATTACCTGGTATCCTTTTGAACGGAAATACCTCTCAATCCGTTCCTCGCCAAACTGCTTGAAATAGGTATAATTTTTATAGGAAAAATAAATCTTTTTATAGGGAGTCGGCTTTACATGTTTCCTGGCATACTCCCTCACCTGGTCTATCATTTCCCGATATTCAGAAGTAAAATACCGCAAATCCCCATCAGGCGTAAAAAAGCATTCATCTGGCAGTATAATGGTGCTATACTGGGTAATCCTGGTAACCGGCAAAAAATTATGGGCATCAAACCCAAGAATCTCCAGCAATTTCCGGCTGCTGTCCCCAAATTTAAAATTTTCCATAGGAACAAACACCAACTTGCAGCTGCTGAAATTTTCTATGTATAACGATGATTTCAAAAACCACAGCCGCCGGATATTATCTGTCAGACAATGCCCCCATATATCATGGAACATTCCCAGATAGATTACAGCTGTTTCCATTCTTTTTTCTATTTTGGAAAACTCATAGCCGCAGCCGCAGCAATTGTGAAGAGATGTGCTGCCGATAAATTCCCCTCTGCTATTTAAAACTCCCCCGCCTGGCCCCTTATCCGTTCTTTTATAGGGTAAGATCACTCCCTCTTTTATTACCTCATAGCCTAATTCCTTTTTTACTTCGAAATTTTTATACAGGCTTTCTCCGTAGTATTCCTTTTTATACAGATAATCATAATTTGTCATGGTATCATTCTCTCCTACACGGATTATAAAACAGTATCAAGCTATTCCGGCAATCCTGCAGTTTTGCCATCTTTTCAATTTTATCCGGCATCCTCTTCCTCATATCGGTAAACATAAATATAATTTCCGTCATCATAATAGAAATCTGTACCGTCTATTACAACAATACTACTATCCTCTTTCCCTTCCAGCAACATCTCCCCATCCCAGTTATACGCTTTATATTGAGCCACATAATAACCAGATGCCTCCGCATACTGTCCTCCTCCTATCATAAATCTCCACTCATACAGTTCCTCTTCTGTTCTTTCCGCTGGCTCTGCCCTCTGATTGTTCATATCTACCCAGAATTCTTCTTCACCTGACCGGACTTTAACCATTCCTTCTGCCATACGGAAATCAAAAACTTCATCATACATGCAGGGAATCCTTATCTTTCCCCTCCTATCTGCAAAACCATAAAGCCCGGTGGCCTTCTCCCTTACTGCAAAAAGGCCGTATTCATAACTA
>CATLBO010000115.1 GCA_949879025.1 uncultured Hungatella sp.
AGAACATAAAAACGGACAATGCAAGTGCCATCAATTCTGCCGCAGGCGTTGCCAGCCAGATTCCATTTACACCTAAAATAAGTGGAAGCACGATCATCGTCAGCAGCATAAACACAAATGACCTTGAAAATGCCAAAACAGCCGAGACTACTCCATTGGATAATGCGGTAAACATCCCGCTGGCAAAAATATTAAAGCCAATAAACAGAAGGGCTATGGTACAGATCCTGTTTCCAGTTACCGCCAGATCATATACTGGATTGTCCGGGCGGGTAAAAACGGACACCAGCGGCTTTGTCAGCAGGAAGGAAGCAGCAACAGTCACTAAAGTAATTTCTGCAATCACCCTTATGCTGACTGCAACCAGCTTTTTCAGCTTTTGGCAGTTCTTTTCTCCATAATAATAGCTGAACATCGGGGCTGCGCCATAGGAATACCCTGTATAAAGGGAACTTGCAAACATCAGCACATACATAATAATGGTGACCGCTGCAACCCCGTCCTCACCTACATAATGCAGCATCGTCCAGTTGAACATCATCGTAATGATCCCGGTAACCAGTGCAGCAGCCATCTCCGAACACCCATTTGCAGCCGCATTTGCAAGGACCTTAAACCGGAATACAGGTTTCTTGAAATGCAGAAGGCTCTTTTTCTGGCTGAACACAAACAACCCTACAGCCGCCGTCACGGAATAGCCAAGCCCTGTTGCAATTGCAGCGCCGCTGATCCCCATGCCAAACCCAGCGATAAATACATAATCCAGCACCATATTCAGGACGCCTCCTGCCACAGAGCAGATAAGGGAAAGATTTGCCTTTTCGCTGGCAATCATGTAAAGCGTGAAATTATTCATCAAAAGGATGGGCACAGTAAACACCAGATATCTGCTTAAATATTCTGCACAATACCCTTCTACATCTGCGGAAAGGTCCATGCCTGCAAAAATATGATCCATTGCCACATACCCGACTATACACATGACAATCCCTGCAATGACATTCACCAAAATCAGAAAAGTGAAATCCTCCTTTGCTTCCTCGCACTTTTGTTCTCCCATCTTTTTCATGATGACTGCACTGCCCCCAGTAGCAAGCATGGTGGAGATTGCCGTAACAAGCTGGATGATGGGCGCCGTCAGATTGATGGCAGAAAGCGCATTCGTTCCAATCAGGTTCGACACAAACAGCCCGTCAACCATCGTGTAAAAAGACATGAATACCGTCATTGCAATCGTTGGAACGGCAAATTTCAAGATATTTTTCAGTGTTACAGGCTTTTCATATACATTTGAACTTTCCATAAATCTTTTCCTCCGTTTTCCTTGTATTTGTTTCCTGTATATGATATTGTAGACCGTACAGTAACTGTTTGGTCAATACAAATTTTAAATTATTTTATATGAGGTGACCATGAATAAAAACGGCAAACTTCTTACAATCGGCCAGTTCGCAGCCATGCATGGCATCAACAAAAAGACTCTTATGTGGTATGATGAGATCGGACTGTTCAAACCGGCTGTCGTAAACCCTGAAAACGGATACCGCTGCTATAATTACCACCAAAGCCCTGTCCTTGAAACCATCCTGGTGCTGCGGGAACTGGATGTGTCCATCCATGAAATACAAGATTTCATGAAGAACCGATCCGCCAGCAGCCTAAAATCTCTTTTGGAAGAAAAGATAGCAGATCTTGACATGCAAATAACCCACCTGCAGGCAGTCCGGGCAACTTTATGCACGCATCACCAGAATATGCACACCCTGCTGACCATGGATTTATCCGAGATCAGCATTGTCGAAAAAGAGGAACGCTGTCTGGTCACTGTGGACGTAGATCGGAATATCTCCTTTGAACAGACAGTGGAACTGATCACTGCAGAGACCGAAAAATTCCATCTTGGACGTCTCCATAAGGCATCCTATGGCTCCATGATCTCCGTTGCTGACCTGAAAAACGGCAGCTTTGAAAATTATTCCAGACTCTTTATTGAGATCCCCTTTCTCCCATACCAAACCGGACTGCACGTCATGCCAAAGGGCAAATACCTAAGAGCCTTCCATAAGGGGGAATGGAACGGTATCCCGAAACGATACCAGGAAATCCTTGGCTATGCCAGGGAACATCACCTGGCCCTTCACGGATTTTCTTATGAAATGGGCATCAATGAAAATGTCATTGACCGGATTGAGGATTACATTGTGCAGATTGAAATCCCTGTCTCCGGATAAACAGGATCGTTTTACAGCAGGGGTTCTTCGCCTTTATCAGGAAAGTCCCCCTGCCACTGCCCATAAAAACTCCACATACCTAAGCTCATATTCTTTCTTCCTGAAAACAGAAAAAGCAGCGAAGTGTTTTCTTATTGCAAAAACAAATTCACCGCTTTACTGCTTGTGTTATGGAGTTGTTGTGGTGCTCTTTTCTTTCCTGTTACAGATTTGCCATGGTCTTGCCTTCTCCGCACAGTTCTTCAAAATCCTTCACAAATGCCGCCACTGCAGAGTCAATGGCCACATTTTTTACGAATGCCTCAATTACATCCGGTGCTACAGTAGATGCGCCGATTCCATACTGGCAAAGTTCCAATACCTGCTGGGAATTCTTAAAGCTAGCCGCCAAAATCTGAGTCTCATAGCCATTGCTTCTGAAAATATCCTGAATCTCCTTTGCAACCTGTATTCCGTTAAATCCCATATTGTCGATCCGGTTAATATAGGGAGCCACATAATCCGCACCGGATTTTGCTGCCAGATACGCCTGCATAGGAGTATAGATTGCGGTAGCAGTGATATTTGCTTCCTCCCCTTTTAAAATCTGCATAGCTTTAAACCCGGTGGGAATGGAAGGGATCTTTACAAACGTATTCTTTCCAAGTTCGGACTGTATCTTGTGAGCATCCTCGATCATGCCCTCTGTCGTCCCTGCAACTGCCTGTACATGAAGTTCTGCCTCCTCTCCGATAAATTCACGGATCTCCTTCAATACTTCAAAAGGAGCGCGCCCGCCTTTTGCCAAAATTGTGGGATTGGTGGTAACGCCGTCAATGGGGTAATATCTGTAAATGTTCTTGATCAGATCAATATGCGCATCATCAATTAATAATTTCATCATATATTCCCTCTCTTTAAATTAAATTTCTATTTTTCCCTACAGAGACTGCTCAGTACGTCCGATAATATCATCCTGGGTCGCTTTTGACAGCACATTAAAGAATGCGGAATATCCAGCAACACGGACGATTAAATCCTTATGATTCTCCGGATGCGCCTGTGCATCCAGCAGGGTTTCTTTTGAAACCACATTATACTGCACATGATACCCGTCCAGACGGTCAAAGAAAGTCTTGATGATCATTTCCAGTTTCTCTTTATTCTCCTCTTTGGCAAGGAGCTGGGGAGTCACCTTCTGGTTCAGCAGCACGCCGCCGGTAATCTCGTGGGTCGGAAGCTTGGATACGGACTTAAATACTGCTGTAGGGCCGTTCTTATCCATGGCATGAGCCGGAGAACACCCTTCCGCAAGGGGCTGGCGCGCATGCCGTCCGTCCGGGGTTGCCATGGTTCCCATGCCCTGCCCTACGTTGGCAGAAATGCTTGAAGTACCCGCATAACGACTTCCTCCAATGGGGCCTCTGCCGTATCTGGTGTTGGGATATTTCTTTATCTCGTCAATGTACGCATTGTAAACATCCACCACGAGCTGATCCACATAGTCATCATCATTGCCGTACTTGGGTGCGTCATTGATCAGCATGCGGCGTATCTTCTGGTTCTCTGGGCTGGTAAAATTATCCTTCAGGGCATCCATAAGCTGATCCTGGGTGATCTTCTTCTCCTCATACACCAGTTTCTTGATGGCGGCAAGGCTGTCTGCCATATTGGCGATTCCCACCTGTAAGCCAGAGATAAAGTCATAGATGGCACCGCCCTCTTTCAGCGTCTTGCCTCGTCCGATGCAGTCCTGGGTCAATGCGGAACATAAGATATCCGGGCACTCCCGCTCAATGGCCAAGTCAATGGCATTTTCCACGATCACACTCATGCGGGTCAGTTCCCGAGTGGTCTTCTCAATGGCCGCTTCCAACTCCTCATAGGTCTTAAAATCGCTAAAATTGCCGTAGCCCTTGGCAAACCGTTTACCCGAAGTTGGATCAATACCGTTGTTCATGGTAATCAACAGGACTCTGGGGAAGTTTAGATAGCTCATGCCTGTGCAGCGGTATCCCCACTTGCCAGGCACTGCCGTCTCCACACAGCCGATGGCCGAATAATTGTAGGCATCCTCCTCCTTGACTCCCTTTTCAATAAAGGACGGAATGATCACCTCATCCGAGTTAAAGGCTGGCATACCGGTGCCCAGTTTCATAACCTCGATAGCCTCATCCATAAATTCCTTGGACATCCCTTTAAAATAGCGAACAGTCAGATTTGGCTGGGGAAGCCTGGTATGGGCAACGGACTTCAGTACCAGGAATGACATCTCATTGACTGCGTCCTTCTTATCCGGCGTCTGGCCGCCCACAGTCACATTCTGGTACATGGGGCTTCCCGCACTGCTCAAGGTATGGCTCCAGCTTCTTACCTTGTTGATAGTCAGGGTCTTGATCCAAAGGTTGGTCAGTACCTCCACCGCCTGCTCCGGGGTGATGATTCCTTTCTCACGGTCACTCTTGTAATATGGATAAATATACTGGTCAAACCGGCCGTACGACAGGGAATGTCCGTTGGACTCGATCTGAAGAATCAGCTGGATAAACCAGGTCGCCTGTATTGCCTCCCGGAAAGTCTCCGCCGGCTCATAGGGAACTTTATCACAGATTCTTGCGATCTCAAGCAACTCTTCTCTCCTTATACCATCCGCAGTCCCTGCCTTCTTTCTGGCCAAAACAGCATAGCGGTGGGCAAAATCCTTGACTGCCTGGATGACGATAAGAACCGCTTTATAGAAACAGTTCTTGTCAATGTTCTCCGGAACACACAGGTCTAATTCCGATTTTATCTTCCAAACTCTGTCCTCGTAGCCCTTAAGCCCTGTCTCCAGCATCGTCTTGTAATCCACAGCCAAATGGGCATCTCCAGAGTTAAGTTTTCCCTCCATACCAAAGAACCCAGTTTCCATAAACACGTCCACCTCATCCGGCAGCAGGGCGCCTCCCCTTGCCCTTAAGTTGTTATTCTCCCAGAATGGGGCGATGGAACGCAGCTTCTCTTTCGTCCCCTCTGTGATATAGAACACATCCCCGTCACGCTTTTCAAAGGAGTCCAGCTCATTAATAACAAATTCCAGAGTGTACTCCGGGAAAATCGGCGCATCCTTATTGGAAGCTGCCTGGTTGCCCACGATCAGAGTTTCGTCCTCGATGTAAATAGACATCTTTTCCAGGATATTCTTAAGCATCAGCGCCCGTTTCATAACTGCAGGCTGATTTTTATGCTTCTGGTAGGCTTCCGTTACAAGCACCGCACGTTCCGCACAGATGTATGGCTTCTTATTTAATACATTTTCCCTGAACCTTTCCATTCTCGGCGTAAGATCACCAAAATGTTCCACATTTTTCATAAAACGCTCCCCTTTTTCCTTTTGCTTGAAAGATATTTTATTTTTGTTCGTAGTTTTACTATACTGCAATATCCAAATAAATGCAATATAAATTTCAAAAAGAGATTTTTTAATTTTGTTCGTAATTTATTGATTTACATTCATTTATTTGTATGATATGATATTAACACAGGCAAAAAGTATTAAGACCAGACAGCGCTGCCTGCTCCTGCATGACTGCCTGCCGAAATATCATTGAAAAGGAGAGCATCCACCATGCGCAAAGGCACTATATTCAATATTCAAAAATTCAGTACCAATGACGGCCCCGGAGTCCGCACCACGGTTTTCTTTAAGGGCTGCCCTTTAAAATGTAAATGGTGCGCAAACCCGGAATCCCAGTCTGCTGCAGTCCAGATTCTCTATGACCAAAACAAATGCACCCAATGCCACACCTGTGTTCATACCTGCCCCCAAAAGGCTGCTTCCTTATCAGAAAAGGGCTTTTTCAGACATCCGGAAACATGTAATCAATGTCTTCAATGTGTATCCAACTGTCCGGCTGAAGCATTAGGTTATGAAGGGGAATATAAAACCGTCCAAGAGATCGTGGATGTCTGCCTGCAGGATAAAGATTTTTATGAAACTTCTGGCGGCGGCGTAACGATATCCGGCGGGGAAGGCATGTTCCAACCGATGTTTTTGGAAGAACTTGTTCTGGCGCTTAAGCAGCACAGAATCCATCTGGCCATTGAAACCACCGGATATGCAAAACCGGAAATTTTTAAAAAGTTAGCCCCCATGTTTGACCTTTTATTGTTTGATGTAAAGCATTACGACAGTGCCCGCCACTATAATGGAACTCATGTCCATAACGAATTGATCACGGAAAACCTGAAATGGGCCATCTTCCAGGGTATCCAGGTTCTGCCCCGCATTCCTGTCATTCCGGGCTTTAATGATTCTTTGGAAGACGCCGCCGGGATTGCCTCTCTCCTTAAGCATGTCGGGTCACAGCAAGTACAGCTTCTCCCATTCCATCAATTTGGAGAAAATAAGTACCGCAAACTATGCCAGGAATATGCTTACGAGAATGTGACTGCACTGCATGAAGCTGACCTTGCGGACTACCGTCAGGTTTTTCTGAATCATAACATAAATGCATTTTTCTAAAAGTGTTTTGTTTCATTTGTAAGTTTTTATCTTGCAGGCGGATATTTCTTATGATAATATATTCGTAAACAAAATAGGAGTTTTCAATGAAGATGAATAAACGAGCAAGCCAGATATTGGCATTCCTGACGGAAGAAAATAAAATAGAAGTTTCCCTGCTTGCAGAAAAACTGGGAGTTTCTCAGGTAACTGTACGTAAAGACCTGGATGAATTGGAAAACCAGGGAATCATTGTCCGAGAGCACGGTTTTGCCTGTTTAAAAAGTACAGACAATCTCCATGGACGGATTGCCTACCACTATGAGGCCAAAAAAAAGATCGCTAAATATGCCGCAAAACTGATTTCCAGTGGAGACACCTTGATGATTGAAAACGGAAGCTGCTGTGCTCTTCTGGCTGAAGAGCTTGCCGCTTCTAAAAAGGACTTGACCCTTATTACCAACAGCGCTTTCATTGCTGATTATATCCGTGGAAAATGCAATTTCCAGATTGTGCTTTTGGGCGGCATTTACCAGCATGATTCCCAGGTTTTGGTGGGGCCCATGATCCGTCAATGTGTAGAAAACTTCTTTGTAAAATACTTTTTCATTGGCACTGACGGTTATTCCAGACGGACCGGCTTTACAAACCAGGATCAGATGAGAGCCCAGGCTGTAAGGGATATGGCATGCCAGGCGGAACATATCATCATTCTGACAGAAAGTGATAAATTTGCCCGACATGGGATAGTCCCACTGAACCTTCATGACTATCCCCGCACGGTAATCACAGATAATCAGATTTCGAAGGAAGTAATGGAGGAATTAAATCAATGCCAGATTGAATTAATTACCATCTAAGTTTTCCATTTAATTCGAAAAATTATCCTGCAGTTCGTGCTTCAAACGGGGTCTGTCCGCCATTATACGAATCAGGGCGGATATGGCTGTACCGTACCTTGTTTTTTGGCTTCTGCTCTAAAATCTTGCTTTAGAAGGTTGGCAAAGATTTTATTTTTCCTTCTCTTCCGTACCCAGTTTTTTTACGCATGACCATAGAAAGTAAAGATAAATCTTCATTCTTATATTTATGAATCGTTGTTTTACTTAAACAATTTCCTAGGCGCAGCTTTTACGCCCCATCTTTTATAAAGTCAAGTATACAGATCAATTCTGAAATAATATGTAGGTGTTTTTAAGGTTTCTGAGGTTTAGATTTTTAACAGAATTTATTTTTGATTCTGCCACACAAACAATATCCAACTTTGCGCACACATTCAATCCATTTCCCAGGAGTCTGCGAGGTTGACCCATATGATAAAAGACAATCGATTTATCTCCTAAAAAATCCTTCCCCAGGTTTTCCAGATTCCCGTTCATCCGTTCCATCTGATCCTGCCTGGACAAGAGAATCAGCAGCATTTCCTGCTTGCTGCACTTTTCCAGTTCCTCAAGCGTATACGTTTTCCCCTGCGGGTTCTCCTGAACCCCCAGCCACTCCACAAATTCAGCCGAACCGCTGAAAGCAAAGTTCCTGCTTTCAAGACAAGACTGCGCAAAAGCAACATCCCCCCAGATTCCTTCCGCTTTACCTTCTGAAATATAAAACGGGATCATGTCAATGACAGGATACAGCACGGAAGGATTGACCGCCAGGATGTAAGCTTGCATCTGTTTTACTGTTGCAGCAGCTTCCCCGGTGATTTTGATGAATCCAGCCGCCCTCTCATTCAGTAGATTATTCACTTCTGCGGCGATCTGCCTATGTTTGGAATACAGATATTCCCTTGGCAGTCCTTTGCTTCAAACCAGCGGTGAAAGTTCATGTTTGGTAAAGAAGCAAGCAACCATGATGTTAGGACTGGTAAATAAACAGTCACAAAATGCCTATGAGTTAATTAAGGTTTTGGAATGGTTGAATGTAAAATGGTGATATGATATAGCCAATTCGACGGTATATGCCACGCTTCGTACATTGGATAGCAAAGGTTTCATTGTTGGCATATCCGAAAGGAACGGAAATATTCCATATGGTACCGTTTACTTCCCTTTTGAAGGAAAGAGCAGAAATACTAAAAAATATATAGCAGGAATTGAAAACTGGATTTTATATAGAGAAGATATCAGCATACCATTTTCACACATTGTAATAGTTGAGCGTATGGCAGACCTTGCAAAAACAGAATTGGCTGGAACAAACAAATTGCTTGAAATGCTTCAAAGAAATTAAATCAGAGGAAAGGATATTACCCTATGAAAAAAGAAAAATTACTTTTGTTTTCTGTTGGCATAGAAATAATGCTGATAATTTGTATTGCATTAGCCAACCTCAATCCGACACCCGTACTTTATTTTCTTTTCTATAATTTGATGTATGGATTGATATTCAGTTTTTTTATTCCGCTATATTATTTGCACAAAGAAAAAGAACTGCCAGCTTCTGTTGGCATAAAAAAACCGGGTATAAGGCAATTTATTGTTTTAGCCTGCTTTGTTGCTTTTTCAGTCGGCGGGCAGCTTATTCCAAAGATTGCTGCAGGTGAACAAATACCCTGGCGCTTATTGCCGATGGGTATTGCGCCGCTTATTATGACTACTTTTTTTGAGGAATTTTTATTTCGTGGATTTGTGCAAAGCAGAGTTGAACAACAATTTGGCTGGCTATCTGCCATTTTAGTTTCCGGGTTAATGTTTTCACTTTATCATTTAGGTTATCCCGGCTTCCGTACTTTTGGGGATATTCTTCTGCTATTTGGTGTAGGCCTTTGGTTTGCGATTGCATACAGGCTTTCAGGAAATCATTTAATTGTGTCCTATTTTGTAAATCTGCCAAACGCTTTTGTAACTTACATGTTGAAATACAGTCAATTTCCAATTATGAAGTTCAGTTCTACCATAGCGGCAATCATAACATTGATTTTAATTACTCTTACTGCATTAAAAATGCCACGAAATGATTACGGAGAGTGATTAAAGATAGTTTATTGTCTTGTTTTCAATGCAACTATAAACCATGCAACGCCCCATGTTGGAAAAAGGGGGAATTTTCATGACTTGTACAGAAGCATACAAGACCAACTATTAAAAATCAATTAGGTAATTGAAAAAATCAAAAGAAATTATCATAAGAAAAAAGAATACGACAACAAGACCTGCTGTCAGGCTGGCTGGAAGTGGAAAAGGATTTAAGCCTTTGGAACATAAGGATGATTATTTTTCACAACAGCATAAATAAATGCTGCACATTTTCCTTGCCACGGCGCCATGCACGTTAAATGATGCTTGCCTTCTGCTCTCTTTTTCTGGTAACAGGCGCTTCGCCCCCGGCAGCCTTTGAAGATCGTCGGACAAGTGGCGGCCTGGATCGGGCATTCGCCGGAGGTACTGAGCAGCATGAGGGAGAATCTGGAAAAACTGAACCGCATGGGGATCAGTGCAAATCGAATAGGGAAGTTTTTCCCTGATGCCGCTTCTGGCGCTGTGGCCCTGTTTCAGATAGTGCATTGATTTTCATCTTCCAGTAGATGATTGAGTTCGTTTATTCCGTTCTGGTACGATGAATTTATCTCTTGATACAGGCTGTTATAAAATTCAACTGCAATGCGCTGCCGCTCTTTGGCGATTGCTGCTGCCTTTTCCGTATAAAAATTGGAATACAGATTTTCTAATTTATACTTATATTCCTGGAAAAAAGATGGAGTAGTGTCATTTTCTCCGGTTGAGACTTCTCCACTTGGCAGCAAAGAATACAGTGGTTCGGAGACAATGCCTTTATAAAGCAGCGTTCTTGCGATTCCCATTGCGCCTGCAGCATCTAATTTATCTGCATCAAATAATATTTTTGCCTCTAAACTTTGGGGCAGATTATTTTTTCTATATCTATGTGTCTTTATACATTGCTTCACTTGTT
>CATLBO010000116.1 GCA_949879025.1 uncultured Hungatella sp.
GTTGTTTGGTTCGTATACTTTCGTATTCGTTCTGAATTTTCTCAAATCCGAGGCCTTCAAACCAGGCCTTTTCTTTTGGAATTTTCAGGGTCTTACATACTGTTCAATCTTTGATTTTCAAGGTTCGTGTTGTTGTTCTCTTCAGCAGCAACTCATTTACTATATCATATCGTTTCTGCTTTGTCAACAACTTTTTTCATTTTTTATAATTCTTTCTTTTTAAAGAATTATTTACCGTATTTCTTACGGCGGAGTTAACTATAACATTTCCTTTACCAAATGTCAAGGGATTTGTGTGATCTTTTTAAACAATTTTTTGCAACCACAAAATATGCCATTTTATGCGGAAATACCCTATATTTTGTGGTTGCAAAATTGGGTTCAAAAATATATATCTGCATTTTAAAAACTATTTTCTTAATTATATATATTGTTTGTTAAATTAATACTTTTTCTGGTTCGTCTATTTTTATCTTAAACACTGTAAACAGCTATTCAGAAATCACATTATACCTTTCACAATTCCCATCACCAATCGGGGCAGAAAATTATAATGGTACAAAAATGCCAGCCATTTGCTGGACTCAATTTGAGCAATTACTGCGCCTGCCCAACTGCTTCTCGAAAATATAGTTACCAGCAACATCAACAGCCATATGAAAAACATTCCCTGTATACCGCCCAGCAGTGCACCTGCAATTTTATTTACTCCCGACACAATAGGCAGCCTTGCCATTAAATCCAGCCATCGCATTATTATATGAACTGCACCATACACAATCAGGAACAAAATTACAAATCCTGCACCATTAATAATCAATCCCGCCACATAACTGCTTACATATTCAGTAAATGCATCTACTCCAAAAGTCTCATACACCTTGCTGTTGCCATTTTCCATTAAGAAATCCTGAATCTCCTGTGGCAAATTCAATTTTTCCATGATCTCTCTCTCTTCTGAAAGCGGGATCTGGCTTTCATCCGGAAGCAGGATATTTTCCAGACGTACCTGTAACCATCCATAAATCGGAGTCTGATTTTTTATAAATACCGCTACTGACGGCATTGCTGTATGAACAAGAAGGAAGGTGGCAATTAACGCCACCATAGAAACTGCCATACGTATCGCTCCCCGGTAATGACCATATAAAATCATGCCCAGTAAATATAATCCTACAACTATTTCAAGCCAATTTTTCATAGATTCCTCATTGTTGCAGTGAAAGAACCAGCTTTTCCAGCATCTGACCGACTCCTGCATCGTCGTTGCCCGGAGCTATATAGTCTGCTTTTGCCTTTAATGATTCCTCCCCATTTTCCATGGCGATGCCGATTCCTGCCTTTTCCATCATAGACAAATCGTTTTCTCCGTCCCCAAAAGCCATGGTTTCTTCCGGCTTTATGCCGAGAATCTGCGCCAGCCGAAGAATTCCCTCCCCTTTTGACGCTCCTGGGCCGTTAATTTCAAGGTTAAAGCTGAAAGATGAGCTGACCAGCACATCTGATCTTTCCTGCAGCCTTCTACGGATTTCGGCACGCTGTTTCCCATCATCAAAAAACATATTTAACTTATCTACCATGCAGTTCCGGCTTCTGATATATTCCTTCATATTATCTATGGGAATACGGGTTTTTCTCACCAATTCCTGCACTAAATCCGGAACAGCATACTCGTCCATATGTTCAAAACAATATCGCTCAGAAAATCCGTCTCCCTGAATATATGCATCACACATTACATGATAGTTTTCTATTAAATCATAGATTTCCACAGCTGTCTGTGGCGAAAGCAGCTTTTCATCCAAAATCTTGTTTTCCTGCATATCTACCAGCATGCCGCCATTTACCGTAATACCATAGCGGATGCCTGAAATCTGCCGCACGGCTTCCGGAATTCCGGCTGCCGTGCGGCCGGTACAGGGAACCACATAGATTCCTCTGGAAATGCATGCTTCCAAAGCCTTCCTATTTCTCTCTGGCAGGCACTTTTGGCTATTTAGAAGTGTACCGTCCAGATCTAAAGCTATTAACCGTATATTCATTAAAATCTCTCTTTCTTATAAAAAATGCTCTTCTTTTAAAATCAACAGCCCTTCTTTATCATATTTAGAAGAAAATACGCCCTTAATCAATCCTCCAATAGACGGTTTCTCTGCTTTGTCGGCCGCCTCCTCAATCATGTCCTCCGCATTAGCCCTGGTTAAAGGAATCCCGTTCTCTTCCATAGCCTCCACATGCTGGCAAAGAGCAAGCAAACTTTTTCCTGTAATGCTGCAGTCAATCTCACTGGCATACTGTACTGCATAATCCGTAAACGCATCTATCCCCAATTCTTCGTCTTCATCTATTGGCTCAGAATCTTCATACCCTTCGGAATTGTATTCTTCCTCATAATCTTCGTCATAAACCTCATCATAATTATCTTCGTCTGACTCTGTATCCCGATATTCATGTTCTTCCGGATACTCATATTCCGGGTATTCCTCATCTATATACTCATTTTCCGGATATTCTTCTTCAACATTCTCTTCCTCTGAATAGTCTTCTCCCGAATAGGCCTCTTCTGAATAATCTTCTTCTGAGTACTCACTATCTGGATATTCCTCATCATACCCATCGGAATCACAGGAGTCATCATCCGGCTTTGATGCTTCTTTTTCATCTGGCTCGCTTTTTTCTGGAGCTTCCTCTTTGTCGTCGATAATATCCTCAGCTGTCTTTTGTTCTGGCTTTGCTTCTGATTCAGGCTCCTCTATGCAATCTGACTCCTGATCTGGCTGTATCTCTGGCTCCGATTCCTGCTCAGGCTCCGTCTCCGCTTTAGTCTCAAGCTTCGATTCTGCTGCCTGTTCAGGCTCAGTCTGTGTTTTTACTGTTGGCTGTAGTTCAGAAAGCTTCGGTTCTGCCTGATAATGTGGCTCGTCCTGCTCCCCCTCTTCTTCCTGCTCTGCAGCATGTACAGGCTCTTTTGTAATCTCTTGGGCTTTCTCAGAGCCAATGCATTTAAAGAGATTAATAAAGCCGGGATTCTGCTGATGCAATTGCTCTATCTGCAGCGGATTATCAATTAGTACCACAATCATACCAGTCTCATCCCGCTCCAAAAGCATCTGAAGTTCTTCTAAATCTTTTTGATTCAGGTCACCGGCTTCCTCCACAATTAAATCTTTCCCAGCCAGTTTATCAGAAACATTAATAACCCCTCTTTTGCTTAATTTGCTGCCTGATATCTTAATAACCGAATTATTTACCCCTGTTTCCTGATGAACTTTTTTCAGTTCCTCTACAGCAATTTTGACTCCCTCCTGAGCGGCTTCAGACTCAATAATCATATGATGCGGCGTGTAGGAACGATGATAAACAGTTTTCTTCTCTTCCTCCATCCTTGGCCGGAGAACACGTATATTATTTTTTCCCCGAAATACCCTGGTCTGGTTGGACATTGGCTCTGGCTCTGCATATTCCTCCGTAGAAATTCTGGACATTTCTGCTGCCAGCTCCTTTTCTGCTGCCGCCTGGTGCAGATTGGCCATCATTTCTTCATCCATAACATAAGGCCCTGCCGCCGGATAGCCATTTTGGGAATGGCTATAACCATATTCCCGGGCGCCATAGCCTGCCGGCCTTTGCTGTGCCATCTCCCTTTCCGGCTCTGCCCATGTTCCGGAATCGTAAGAAGAGCCGGAACCGTAAATTTCATCTCTTACATAGCCATTGCTGGTTTCATATGATGAATTATCTTCATAGTCTCTGGAACTATCATATTCCTCATTGGATTCATAGCCATCGGAAGCTTCGTACCCGGCATAGCTGCCATAATCAGGGTCTATGCCATATGTCTGATTATTCCCATAGCGATTTTCTAAATCGTAATTTCCTCCTGCCCCATAGATATTTCCTGTGTGGTATGCCTGAGTATCTTCATATGGCTCCTGTACATCATAGCTGCTGGTATCTCTGTAATGATCCATACCGCTATATGCCAAATGTCTCCGTCCCTGATAATCTATATTGCCAGCCGTATTCGTGTCATATCTGTTATCTGAGACAGCAGATGTTCCATAACCGGTTCCGGCACTATAATATGTCTCTGTTCCATAGCCAGTTCCGGTATTATAATTCGGCTCTGCTCCATACCGGCCTTCATAATCATAACCTGGCTCTGCCCCATACTGGCCACCAGTTTCAGAGCTTTGCTCTGCTCCATAACCGTTTCCAATGCCGTAACCAGCATTTGCAGCATAATTATCAGCAGATCCATATTCCATTCTGCCTCCATAGCTGTTTCCGGTATTGTAATTGTCTGCGGAGCCATCTCCGGCCCCCGCTGGATAACCGTCCGTGGAAATATAGCTTTGGCTTCCGCCATAGCCAACCCTTGTTCCGTAACCGCTCTGGGAACCATACCCTCCTCCGGGTTCATAATTATTCCGGGTTCCAAACCCTTTGTCCGACTCATAACCGCTTTCCGAAACATAACTGGCATCCGTCCCATAGCTGCCCTGGGAACCATACCCTGATTCCGTCCCGTAGCCCCCCTGGGAGCCATACCCTGGTTCCGTTCCGTAGCCCCCCTGGGAACCATACCCTGATTCCGTTCCATAGCCGTCCTGGGAACCATACCCTGATTCCGTTCCATAGCCTCCCTGGGAACCATACCCTGATTCCATCCCATAACTGCCCTGAGAACCATAGTCCGATTCCGTCCCATAGCCCCCCTGAGAACCATACCCTGATTCCATTCCATAACTGTTCTGAGAACCATAGCCTGCATTCGTCCCATAACCATCCTGAAGGCTGTCTCCAGTTCCATAACCGCCTACAGGGCCATGGCCTTGTTCCGCTTGGTAACCATAGCCTGCCCCTGTGTCATAATTGTTTCCGGAACTATATCCCGTCCCATAATTGCTGCCGGTTTCATACTCTTGGGAACCTGCGCCATAGGCGCCTCCGGTATTCTGCCAATTTTCACTGTAGACGGATGTACCCGGCATTTGAATAACCGAATTATCGTAATCCGTTCGGTTATGAATCGAAACTGTTTTTCTCTGCTGGCTGTTTGGCTGAGCGTATCTTTTTTTTAATTCTGCTGCCTTCTCAACATAGGTTCCAATACCAAACAGCAGAATCATTTTATCGCATAGCTGAACACAGTCATTTCCCCGGCCGGCTTTGGCATAAAGCTCAGCCAGCTCATACATCCACTTCTCCTCCAGCTCTGTATTGATATACCGTTCCAGAGCCTGAATCAGCTGATCTATGGAAGCATTCTTCTGTTTCAGAATCAAATACCTTAAAATATATTGACGAGTGTCCTCAGGAGCCAATTCGCAAAATTCTTTATAGTAATCTTCTGCTTCCCTTATGCTTCCTTCTTTAAGAGCCAGTTCTGTAAGCTTATAGAGAAATCTTTTCCCAATAGGTGCCCTTTCAAACGCCAGAAGCAGTACCTCCTTTGCCTCTTGATACTCCTCATTCTTTTCATATACCTGGGAAATCGTTGATAAAAGATTGGCATTCCGCACCCGCCTCCAGTCAATGGTATCGGCAATCTTCATGGCGGTTGCGAAGTCTTCCTTTTTTACCATTTTTTTGATTTGTTCAACTTTTATGTTAAACTCGTATTTATCCATCGTCTCCTCCGTCAGCGCAAAAGCTGCGCCCCTTACTCCAAGGCTGCTGCATCTACAGCTGGACTCTTCCCTCCAGCGCCCGAAGCAGCGTTACCTCATCTATGTACTCTAAATCTCCTCCCACCGGAACGCCGCTGGCAATCCGGCTGACTGTGATTCCTGTTGGCTTTATCAGCTTGCTGATGTACATGGCGGTAGTTTCCCCTTCCAGACTGGAGTTGGTAGCGATAATTACTTCTTTCACCTGGCCCTGAAGCCTCTGCATAAGTTCTTTCAGCTTAATTTCCCCGGGCCCGATTCCCAACATGGGGGAAATGGCTCCGTGCAGCACATGATATACTCCTTCATATTTGCCTGTCTTTTCATAAGCAGCCAAGTCTCTAGGATTTTCAACAACCATAATGGTCTGATGATCCCGTTTTGTGCTGCTGCATATGGGGCATAATTCCTGATCTGTCAGCGTAAAGCATTCCTTGCAGTAACGTACCTGTTCCCTGGCATTTATCATAATGCCTGACAGCCGTTCTACCTGCTCCTTCGGCATATTAATAATGTGGAATGCAAGCCGCTGGGCTGATTTTGCGCCAATACCCGGAAGTCTGGACAATTCCTCAATTAATTTGGTAATCTGATTGCTGTAGTAATCCATAATTAGAACGGAAATCCTCCGCCAAGGCCCCCTGTCAACTTTGCCATAGCGCTGTTGGATTCCTCTTCCATCTGTCGGAATGCTTCATTAACCGCTGCCATTATCATGTCTTCCAGCATCTCCACATCATCAGGATCTACGGCCTCGGGAGAAATCTTAACAGCTGTCACCTCTTTTTTACCAGATACAGTTATGGTTACGGCGCCTCCCCCTGATGATGCCGAATACTCTTTTGATTCCAGTTCTTTGGTGGTTTCCTCCATCTGCCTCTGCATCTTCTGTGCCTGTTTCATCAGGTTGTTCATATTGCCCGGCATTCCGCCTGGAAATCCGCCTCTCTTTGCCATAATAATCTCCTCTCATTTATCCGATATCATCTTCTATAGTAATATCCATATGGATATGGTTTTTCAATTCCTCGTCACTTACATATATAGTATCCGCCCGCTCCCCATTTCCCATAAGGCGGGTTTTGAAATAAATATCTTTACCGTAAGTGTTTTTCACATATTGTTCCAGTTCACCCATAATTGTAGGGCGCCGGCCTATTTCATAATTATCAGTATTTGTGAATACCACGCAGAGACAGCTGTCGCCGCTTGGCTCCACAATCGTATCCCGAAAGCTGGAACGGATTACGCCGCCCAGATTGCGGACAATTTTTCCCCATTCGTTTCGGATCATTTGTAAATCTTCCAGCTGTCCTTTTGGCAGGGTTACCTGCGGCGGTGCCTCAAAAACCGATCCGTTTTTGGCTGATGCATCAAGAGATCCCCCTGGCTTTACCCCTGCGCTTCCCGTTCCTATGCCGTCGCTGGCCATTATCACGTTTGCTTTTCCCTGTATGGGCATCACAGGATTTATAGAAATACCCTCTTCCAACTGGTCTTCAATTTTATTAAGCCGTTCTATTATGGAATCGTAATTATGTTCCATCTGCGGCTTTGTCAGTTTTATAAATGCCAGTTCTATAAGAACTCTTTTCTGGCTGGCATAGCGAATCTGATTAGACAATTCCGAGAACACCCTGATATAGCGCATCAAAGTTTCTCCGTCTGCCAGCCGGGCATCCTCTTCTAATGCTTTTTTATTATCTGCAGACATATCCAGAATGTCTTCTGCATTGTCTGTGGTCTGTACAAGCAGCAGATTTCTCATATACCAGATAAAATCTATGACAAACTGTCCCAGCTCTCTGCCTTGAATCACCAGCTCTTCCAACTGGTAAATGCAGTCTGTGGTTTTCTGCTGCGTCACTGCCCGGAACATCCTGCTGAATATGCCAGTATCTACGGCTCCCAGTATATCCAGCACATGGTCATAGGTCAGCTTTTCTCCAAAATGAAATGCAGCGCACTGATCCAACAGGCTTAAGGCATCTCTCATAGAGCCGTCTGCAGCTTTTGCAATATAGCTCAGCGCTTTGTCTTCTACATCCATGCTCTCTGCATCGGAAAGCTCCCTAAGCCTGTCTGTCAGCGTCTTGATGGTAATGCGTTTAAAATCATATCTCTGGCACCTGGATAATACCGTAACCGGAATCCTGTGAACTTCTGTGGTTGCCAAAATAAAAATTACATAGGACGGAGGCTCCTCTAAAGTCTTTAACAGTGCATTAAATGCTCCTGTTGACAACATATGCACCTCGTCGATAATATAAACCCGGTATCTGCCTTCTGTAGGCGGATACTGAACCTGCTCCCTAATATTGCGGATGTTTTCCACGCCGTTATTGGAGGCTGCATCAATCTCCACCACATTAAGAGAGGAACCGGCAGCAATATTTCTGCAGATCCTGCATGTTCCGCATGGTCTTTGATCCACTGGTCCCTCGCAGTTTACAGCCCGGGCAAATATTTTTGCAATACTGGTCTTACCGGTTCCCCTGGTGCCGCAAAACAGATATGCATGGCCAATACGTCCTGATGTTATTTGATTTTTCAAAGTCTGAACAATGTGATCCTGACCCTTTACATCCTCAAATCCGGCCGGACGCCATTTGCGGTATAGTGCCGTGTAAGACATGCTGCTGTTTCACCTCTGTATATTTATTATGTTCTCTTTATTCATCGCCGAAGCAGATGCCTATAAGCTTTGCTTCCTCTATCATGGAGCACTTAGGATCAACGGTCTTTAACTTGCCTGCCACTTCCTGCAGCGGAACCTTATCAACTTCTCCGTCTTTTATGCAGACCATGTATCCATAATTTTTTTCCTGAATCAGCCTGGCCGCAGCTGCGCCTACCCTTGTAGACAGAACTCTGTCATATGGACAGGGTTCCCCGCCGCGCTGCATGTGTCCCGGAACCGTGACGCGCACTTCCTGGCCTGTCAGCTCCTCAATCTTGGCCCCCAGCTCATAAGCAACCGAAGGATAAACGACACCGTTTTTCCTCTTCTCCTTCAGCTCTTTCTTGGTAAGTTTCGCATCCTCTTTTGATATGGCTCCTTCTGCTACTGCCAGAATAGAAAAGCGTTTGCCTTTCTTGTTTCTCTCCTTAAGGGCTTCTACCACAACGTTAATATCATATGGTATCTCCGGGATCAAGATAATATCTGCTCCTCCGGCAATTCCCGCATGGAGGGTAAGGGAACCGACTTTATGCCCCATTACCTCCACTATGAATACACGCCCATGAGACGCCGCAGTCGTGTGGATGCAGTCAATGGCATTGGTAGCCACATTTACTGCACTCTGGAATCCGAATGTCATATCAGTACCCCAAAGATCATTGTCAATGGTCTTTGGCAAAGATACGATATTTAACCCTTCTTCCCTTAAAAGATTTGCCGTTTTCTGGCTGCCGTTCCCCCCCAGCACTGCGAGACATTCCAGTTTCAGCTTTCTGTAAGTATGCTTCATGGCTTCAACTTTATCCAGGCCGTTTTCATCCGGCACCCTCATCTGCTTAAAAGGCTGCCTCGATGTACCCAGAATCGTGCCGCCCTCTGTCAGAATACCGGAAAAGTCCGACGGTTTCATGACGCGGTAATCTGCATAGATCAGGCCTCTGTAGCCGTCCTCAAAACCAATGATCTCTACATCCTGTCCATACATTCTGTACAGTGACTTTGCAACTCCTCTCATGGTAGCATTGAGGCTCTGGCAATCGCCTCCGCTGGTTAACATTCCTACTCTCATGATTTTATCATTCCTTTCCCCCAAAGATATGTTACAACAAAGTTACAAATTCCATTCTGTAATTATAATACAAAGGTTTTCCATGGGCAAGGGAAAACTATTTTCAGGGCAAAAAAACTTCCGGGAAACAAAAAGCAATTTTTGTTTCCCGGTAAAAAATGTTCTTTTATAAAATTAAATCCGTGCGTCTCACTTTGTGCAGATACCACAGACGTTACCTGCGCAGTTAACTCAGTCCAGGCTGCCTTGCGGCACACAGAAGGTTCCGCTTAGTGCTGCTGCATTCCTGCCCTGACACGGTTCACAGATTCCTGTTGCGCAAGACCCAAACGTCATCGCCACTTACGCAGGGCAGCTCCACAATAAACTGCCCGGGGTGAGACATCACCCCTGCTAGAGCGGATTGCAGGTACAGGGCACCGCTATCTCCCCGGCTGCACGGAAACTTTATGACTTAGGTAGCCAGTTAAGTATACCCCGGACATTGGATTTTGTCAAGGTACAGATTCTCTCGCCGCCCAATTGCTGCCCAAAGAGGCAGTGGGTTTAAACGGTTAATTCCCTTGCCTGGCGCAATGCCTTGAAAAAGCTTTTTAAAAGGCCAGAGCATTCTTCACCCAAAAGCCCTGTCTCCGCTTCCACCTGGTGGTTAAGCCTATCCTGATGAAATATATCAAGAACGGAGCCTGCACACCCGGCTTTTGGATTCATACATCCTATGACCACCTTTGGAATACGGGCCTGCACAATAGCTCCCGCACACATGGGGCATGGTTCTAAAGTCACGTACATGGTGCAGTCTTCCAGCCGCCAGTCTCCCATTTTCCTGCAGGCTCTACGTATGGCGATTATCTCTGCATGAGCCAGCACGTTTTTATCCACATTCCTCCGGTTGTATCCCCTTGCAATAATTTCATCTCTGTAAACAATGACACAGCCAATAGGAACCTCATTAAGAACGGCTGCTTTCTTTGCCTGCCGGATAGCTTCTTTCATATATTTTTCTTCTTTTGTCATACGGGATTCCTCTTTTTATTTATG
>CATLBO010000117.1 GCA_949879025.1 uncultured Hungatella sp.
AAAAGCCGCTCTCCCGATCAAGGCCATATCATATGGCGTTGTATAGTGGCTGCTGTCATTAAGCCCGTGGGGATTGGCAAAGTGGGTCCCTGTGCAGCCTAACTCTGCCGCCTTCTGGTTCATCAGCTGCGCAAAGCCGCTTATGCTTCCTGATACATGTTCCGCCAAACCGTTCCCCACCTCATTGGCTGACTTTAAAAGAAGGGCGTAAAGACACTGCTCCACAGTCAGCCTGTCTCCTTCCGTCAGGTTAAGTGAAACAGCTCCTGCCTCTAAGTTAGTAGTGGCGGTTTGGGAAAATGTTACCGTGTCATTTAAATCAGCCCGCTCCAAAACCAGCATGGCCGTCATCAATTTGGTAATGCTGGCCGGATAAAAACGATTCCTTTCATTTTTCCCATACAGAACATTTCCTGTGGAAGCATCTATGACCACCGCTCCCTCTGCCTGGATCTCCGGTTCTGTCACCTGGTTTCCATTAACCGCCTGACTGACGGTTCCCGGCCCCGCAGTGGCTGCCTGGGCCGGAACGCCTGTGGCAAGGCACAGGGCCAGAACCAGTGCCGCCGCTTTTCTCCATTGTCTCATTCTCTGCTTTTTCTCCTTAAGGTTTTGTCTGTTATCCGGCCTTCCAGGTTACTCTGTCACGTTTCCTTCCAAAAAGCGCTGTGCCTGGCTCTGAATCAGCTCTTGATCATCAAAATAATTAATCTTCATGGCTGACTTCACATCGGCCAGAGTCTGTGCCGCCACTTTCTGTGCCTTAACGCTTCCCTCTTTTAAAATGCGGTAAACCTCCGGAATATTCTTCTCATACTCCTTCCTTCTGGCACGAATAGGAGCCAGTTCTTCCTGCAGGACCTGATTTAAAAACTTCTTAACCTTTACATCTCCCAGGCCGCCTCTGGTATAATGTGCCTTCAGCTCAACAAGGTTTTTGTACTCCGGCCAGAATTTTTCGAAATGTCCGTCATTACAGAACGCATCCAAATAGATAAATACCGGATTTCCCTCTACGCATCCCGGGTCCTGCACGCGCAGATGATTCGGATCTGTAAACATGCTCATAACCTTTTTCTTAACCTCTTCCTCGGGATCAGACAGGTAGATGCAGTTATTCAAAGACTTGCTCATTTTCGCCTTGCCGTCAATGCCCGGCAGCCGCAGGCAGGCTTTATTGTCCGGAATCAGAGCATCCGGCTCCACCAGGACCTGGCCGTAAATGTGGTTAAAGCTTCTGACAATCTCTCTGGTCTGCTCAATCATGGGAAGCTGATCCTCCCCCACAGGCACAGTAGTAGCCTTAAACGCAGTAATATCCGACGCCTGGCTTATGGGGTAAGCGAAAAATCCTACCGGAATGCTGGTCTCAAACCCGCGCATCTTAATCTCATTCTTTACCGTGGGATTCCGCTGCAGCCTGGACACGGTTACCAGGTTCATATAATAAAACGTCAGTTCTGTAAGCTCTGGAATCTGGGACTGAATAAACAGTGTGGTCTTTGCAGGATCAAGCCCACAGGAAAGATAATCAAGAGCCACCTGGATAATATTCTGCCGGACTTTCTCCGGATTGTCTGCGTTGTCCGTCAGCGCCTGGGCATCTGCAATCATAATAAACATATTTTCAAATTCTCCAGACTCCTGCAATTCCACACGCCGCTTTAACGATCCTACATAATGCCCCACATGAAGCCTGCCTGTAGGCCTGTCTCCGGTTAATATGATCTTCTTTTTCTCTTCCATAGCTTCCTCCTGAAAATCGAATAAATGCTGTCTCCAATTTTAACACAATCTTACTGTTTTTTCCACTTTCATTTCCCTTACGATTTTATTTTGCTTAAAAGCCGTATTCCATCCGCCCGGCCTCAGCCAGCCGCATTTGTTCCGTTCTGATTTCTCTCAAATATCTGCTTAAGCATTACCACAGCCGCAATGGTCAGCACCAGTTCAGCCACCGGCTGGGCATAGGCCAGGCCGTACAGCGGATAAACATAGTTAAGGATAAACAGGGCAGGTATTTCCAGAATGATTTTCCTCATAATGGCAAATATTAGTGCATTCTTTCCCAGCCCCAAAGCCTGGAACACGCCTACTGCCAGAAAATCCATATAAATCAGCGGCTGCGCCAGGCACATGGCCCTTAAAAATCTGGTTCCGTATGCAATAATAGCTTCATTGTTCATAAACAGGGCAATCAGATTTCCTGCCCATATAAAATATCCCGCAGTTACTGTAACCATGGCAGGCAGCATCAATTTTATGGCAAACAGTACGGTATCTTTCATTCTTTTGTGATTTCCGCTGGCATAAGTATAGCTGACTAAGGGCATGATTCCCTGGGAAAAACCAAGAGCAATCTGAAACGGGACTGTGTTGATCTTTTGGGCTATTCCCATAGAAGCCACTGCATCAGCGCCGTAAGAGGAAGTAAAATTGTTTAAAATGGTCATGCCTGTAACATTGAGAAGATTCTGAATAGATGCCGGAATTCCCACTGCGCACACGCCCAGAACAATAAAACGCTCAAACCCGAATTTTGCCGGGCTGATGCTTACAAAAGTATTCTTCCTCTTCACATACAGAAGCACAAAGAAATACCCGCAGGCGAAGCAATTGGACAGAAAAGTTGCAAGGCCTGCCCCTGCCGCCCCCATGTTAAGTCCCCAGGGCAGAATAAAAACAGGGTCCAGAATCATATTCAGAATACATCCGCTCATGGTGCCAATGCTGGCATGGAGAGACGCCCCCTCAGAACGAACCATGTAAGCCAGGACAACATTCAAAATAGAAGGCGCCGCTCCACAGGTAACTGTCCAAAGCAAATAACTGTCTGTAGCAGCCCTGGTGACCTCATCCGCCCCCAGAGTAGTCAAAAGGGGCGCTTTAAACACAGTGCATAAAAAAGAAAAGATTACGCCGCTGATAAGGGAGCAGTAGAATCCAAATGCAGAACTCCTTTTTACAGTCTCATAGTCTTTGCGGCCCAGCGCACGGCTCATCATGCTGGAAGTTCCCACACCGAACAGGTTGTTTACCGCATTAAAAGCCAGAAGTACCGGATAAGCCAAAGTTACTGCCGCATTCTGCACCGAATCATTAAGCATTCCCACAAAATACGTGTCCGCCAGGTTGTAAATAACCATGACCAGAGAACTTAAAATGGTAGGTACGGCCAGCTTGGCTATGGCTTTTGGTATCGGCATCTTCTCAAACAGCAATATCTTCTCATTGTCTTCCATAAATAAAACACCCCTTTCTCCCTATATAATTCCAGGTATTTTCCAAACTCTTCTCTGTGCAGGTCAGGCCGGTTCTTCTGCCATCATCCTCTCCATCAGATCCCATATTTCCTCCCGTCCCTGCTTGGTCTGGGCAGAGAACGGAATCAGAATATCATCTTGCTTCATCCCAAGGCCTGTTTTCACCATCTTTATATGCTTTTGAACCTGGCTTCGGTTAATCTTGTCTAGTTTTGTGGCAATCACAATAGGCCGGAAGCCATTGTATACCACCCAGTCATACATGGTCTTGTCATTCTTAGACGGCTCGTGGCGGATATCCACCAAAAGAAATACGGCTTTCAGCATCTTTGATTTCTTCAGATACCGCTCAATCATTTTCCCCCACTTTTCCTTTGCCTCCACAGACACCTTTGCATACCCGTATCCAGGCAGATCCACCAAATAAACCTCGTTATTGACATGGTAAAAATTAATGGTCTGAGTCTTTCCAGGCTGAGACGATGTGCGGGCCAGGGATTTGCGGTTCATAAGCCCATTGATTAAAGAAGACTTTCCCACATTGGACTTTCCGGCAAATGCAAACTCCGGATGAAAGTTTACAGGCAGGATACTGGTAATCCCACATACTGTCTCAAGTTCTGCGGTTTTAATAATCATATTCTCCTCCTTTTTTGATTAAGGCTTCCTCCAACACCTGGGACATGGCCTTTACGTAGACAATATCCAGTCCTTCTGTGATCTCCTCTGACAATTCCTCTATATCCGGCCGGTTCTTCTCCGGCACAAGGACCTTTTTTATCCGTGCCATTTTAGCTGCCAGCACCTTCTCCTTCAGCCCGCCAATAGGCAGCACTCTTCCTCTCAGGGTAACCTCCCCGGTCATAGCCGTCTTGGCGTCTACTGGATGGTCTGTCACCGCCGACAGCATGGCTGTAGCCATGGTGATTCCCGCAGAAGGGCCATCTTTTGGCACGGCTCCCTCTGGTATATGCAGATGAATGTCATGATTCTCAAAAAAATCCTCTGCAACCTGATAGTCCGGACAGATAGAGCGCACATAAGTAAGGGCAATCCTGGCAGACTCTTTCATCACATCTCCCATTTTCCCTGTCATGAGAAGTTCCCCCTTCCCAGGCATCAGATTCACCTCAATCTGCAGAGTATCTCCCCCTGCACTGGTCCAGGCCAGTCCCCTGGCTATGCCTGTCTGATCCTCCTCATTAGCATCCTCAAAAGAAATTTTTTCTTTTCCCAGGTACTTTTCCAGGTCAGACTCCGTTACCTGAAGGCCCAGTTCTTTAGATTCCAGATACTTTCTGGCTGCCTTCCTGCAGATATCGCCGATACGCCGCTCCAGATTCCTTACTCCAGATTCCCTGGTATAATTATGGATAATCTTTCTCAATGCGTCATCGCTGATGGACAGATTCTCCTCCTTTAACCCATTTTTCCCCAGTTGCTTCTTTACCAGATATTGTCTGGCAATATGGAATTTTTCGTTTTCCGTGTAGCTGCTGACCTCAATAATCTCCATTCGGTCCAAAAGAGGCGCTGGTATGGTCTGGGTAGTGTTTGCTGTGGCAATAAACAGGACTTTTGACAGATCAATGGGGGTTTCCACATAGTGATCCCTGAATTTTACGTTCTGTTCTCCATCCAGTACTTCCAAAAGCGCTGACGAGACATCTCCCTTATAGTCGCTGCTGACCTTGTCTATTTCATCCAGAAGCATTAAGGGGTTGCCGACGCCTGCCTGGCGCAGCCCTTCAGCCAGGCGGCCGGGCATGGCCCCCACATATGTCTTCCTGTGTCCCCGGATTTCCGCCTCATCCCGTACTCCCCCCAGGCTGATGCGCACATACTTTTTCCCCAGCGCCCTTGCCACTGAACGGGCAATGGATGTCTTGCCTGTTCCCGGAGGCCCTACTAGACACAAAACAGGCCCGCTGCTTTCTTTTGTCAGAGTCCTGACCGCCAGATATTCCAAAACTCTCTCTTTCACTTTCTCCAAGCCATAATGGTCTTCTTCCAGGATTTTCCCGGCATGAATAATATCGTTGTTATCCCTGGAATATTTTTTCCACGGCAGCTCCAGAAGCGTCTCAATATAAGTGCGCAGCACGCTGGCTTCCTGACTATTAGCCTGCATGGTCCGAAGGCGTTCTATTTCCTTTGACAACTTTTCCTTTGTCTCTTTGTCTGCCTTTAGTTTCTCCATCTTTTCCAGATATTCATCCGCATCATCAGACACGTTGTCTTCTCCAAGTTCTTTCCGGATAACCCGCATCTGCTCCCGAAGGACATATTCTTTCTGGTTCTTGTCAATCTGAGTCCTGACTTTTCCCTGAAATTCCTGTTTAATCTGTCCTACCTCAATCTCAATCATCAGGCGGCGGACCAGAATCTCATACATCTCGCTTTCAGAATCCGCTTCCAGAATCTCCTGGCTCACTGCGCAGTCCCAGGGAATCTCATTGGCAATCTGAGTCATAAGCAGCCCCAGATCCTGCAGCATCATAAGATCCGGCAGTTTCTCTCTGGCTATTTTAGGATTTTGTTCTCCATATTCAGACAGCTTGTCCTTCAGAACCCGTATCATGGCTTCCCTGGCCATAACATCCGGCATATCCTTTTTCAAAGGCGCTGACTCCACATCCCCTGTAAGCATGGCTTCCGTAGGAGTCAATCCCAAAAGCTGGGCTCTCTCCATTCCCTCCACCATAACCCTGATAATGCCGCCAGGTAGCTTTATCAGCTGCCTTACCTCCGCAATGGTCCCCACCTCCCACAATTCCTCCTGAGACGGGTCTGCCACATCCGGCGACTTCTGGCCAACCAGAAAAAGCTTCTGATCCGTAACCATGGCGGCCTCCAGGGCAGCAATAGATTTCTTCCTGCTGATATCAAAATATCTTGTCGAATTCGGAAGTATTGTCATTCCCCTCAAAGCAATGACAGGAATAATCTTCATATTCTCTCCCATCCTGATTCCCTCTTTCTTTGTATAACGGTTACTTTTTACTAGGCGGTTTTCTGATGATTTAAGTAAGCCTTCATGGCCCTGGCTGTGGACGTACCGCCACACATGAAAGTCTGGCGGGGACATTTGCCATCCCTGAATTCATGCCGCCTATTCGGCGGCGGGATCTTTAAAGTAAACCTGCATGCCTCCGGCTGCGGACACACCGCCACACATGAAAGTCTGGCGGGTGCATTTGGCATCCCTGAATTCATGCCGCCTATTCGGCGGCGGGATCTTTAAAGTAAACCTGCATGCCCCCGGCTGCGGACACACCGCCACACATGAAAGTCTGGCGGGTGCATTTGGCATCCCTGAATTCATGCCGCCTATTCGGCGGCGGGATCTTTAAAGTAAAGAAAATGGGAGCAGAAGCTCCCATCCTGTTCCACAGTCCGCATCTATGCAATCTCTCCCGGCCTGTCTTTCTTAAATCGTTGGCCCAAAGTCTTCTTAGGCACTGCCGTATCCCGGTAAACAAGCTCCGGTTTCCCGGACTTTTCCACCACGTCTTTGGTAATGGTGCAGATGCCTATGGTATTGTCAGAAGGCACTTCATACATCAGATCCATCATAGTAGCTTCCATGATGGAACGCAGCCCTCTGGCTCCCGTCTTACGCTCCATTGCCAGCTTTGCCATGGCCCGCAGGGCATCTTCCTGAAACTCCAGTTTCACATCATCCATTTCAAACAGCTTCTGGTACTGCTTTACCAGGGCATTTTTCGGCTCTCTCAGGATTCGAAGCAGCGCATCCTCAGACAAAAGTTCCAGAGATACCGTTATGGGCACACGGCCGATAAACTCCGGAATCAGACCGAACTTAATCAAATCCTGAGGCTCCACCTGCTTCAGCAGCTTATCAATATCCGCTGACTTTTTATCCACAACCTCTGCATTAAAGCCAATGGAACCCTTGCTGGTCCGGTTCTCAATAATTTTCTCCAGTCCGTCGAAAGCACCGCCACAGATAAACAGGATATTGGTGGTGTCAATCTGCAGAAGCTCCTGATGGGGATGTTTCCTTCCCCCTTGAGGCGGGACGCTTGCCACAGTTCCCTCCAGAATCTTCAGAAGCGCCTGCTGAACGCCCTCACCGGACACATCTCTGGTAATGGATACATTTTCCGACTTCTTGGTGATCTTGTCAATCTCATCAATATAGATAATCCCGTACTCCGCCTTATGGATATCATAGTCAGCTGCCTGAATCAGCTTCAAAAGGATGTTCTCCACATCTTCTCCTACGTATCCTGCCTCTGTCAGCGCTGTGGCGTCGGCAATGGCAAATGGCACATTGAGAATCTTCGCCAGAGTCTGAGCCAGATACGTCTTGCCGGAGCCTGTAGGCCCCAGGAGAAGAATATTGCTCTTCTGCACATCAATATCCATATTTTTTCTGGAAGTAATCCTTTTATAATGGTTATAAACTGCCACAGACAGTACCTTTTTTGCCTGATCCTGCCCGATTACGTATTCGTCCAGAAATTTCTTAACTTCCTTTGGCTTTAACAGATTGATCTCACCGAATTCTTCGCTGACCTGCTCCTGGCCGTCCAGCTCCTCCTCCAGAATCTCTGCACACAAGTCAATGCACTCGTCACAGATAAAGACATTGTTAGAGCCTGCGATCAGCTTTCTTACCTGATCCTGGGTCTTCCCACAAAAAGAACAGCGAATTTTATCCTCCATTCTGCCCGGCATATTTCCACCTCGATTCCTTATCATATTCTCTGTTGCTCCCTGTTAACTGTCTGATAGTTTTCCAGCTGTTAATGTTTTTCAAGTATCCCATCAATAAGCCCGTACTCTTTGGCTTCCTGGGCGCTCATATAATTATCCCGCTCCGTATCCCGCTCAATGACCTCAATAGGCTGGCCCGTATTGGCAGCCAGAATCTCGTTCAGCTTCTTTCTCGTCTTTAAAATATTCTCTGCAGCAATCTGAATCTCCGTTGCCTGTCCCTTGGCACCGCCTGAAGGCTGATGAATCATAACCTCTGCGTTGGGAAGGGCAAACCGTTTCCCTTTGGCGCCGCCTGACAAGAGGAATGCGCCCATGCTGGCTGCCATGCCCATGCACACTGTGGACACGTCGCATTTGATGTAGTTCATCGTATCGTAAATTGCCATACCCGCCGTCACTGACCCGCCGGGGCTGTTAATATACAGGTTAATATCTTTGGTAGGATCTTCTGACTCCAGAAACAGCAGCTGCGCTACCACAAGGCTTGCAGTTACATCGTTAACCTCCTCAGCCAAAAAGATAATCCTCTCTTTTAAAAGACGTGAATAAATATCATAGGAACGTTCTCCTCTGCTGGTCTGTTCAATGACATATGGTACTAAACTCATCTCTGCTCCCTCCAGTCTTAGCCGCAGCTTACTTTTCATACTATTCCTGCAGCCGGTTTTTTAGAAATTATGTTCCCGTAGTTTCTTCAAAACGCTGCCGGGGAACCGTCCCCGGCATTTTTGATAGTACAGTCAAAATGCATCCCGAAAGCCTTCCTGTAAACAGAAAATGCGTCCATGACGCATTTCCCCTATCGAGGCAATTACAAAAAGAATCATTAGGCAGTAATCTCTCCGGAATGTTCCGCCTTGGCTTATACTAATTTAGCCTCTGCCACCAAAAAGTCAACGGCTTCCTGAACTGCCAGGTCTTCTTTCATCTGATCCAAGCCTGCCTGGCCCATGCGTGCCTTTACCTGATCCGCCTCCATGGCATAGGTCTTGGCCATTTTCTCAATCTCTTCCTCCAGTCTTTCCTCAGATACCTGAATGTTCTCCGCCTTCACCACTGCCTCCAAGACTAATCTGGTGCGGATACTTCTCTCGGCCTGAGGCCTTGTCTGGTTTTTCAGCGTCTCCACAGTCATGCCGGTATACTGCATATACTGGCTTAAAGACATGCCCTGGCTCTGCATCCTGCGGGCGGAGTCATTGATCATGGTCTGAATCTGGGCTTCCACCATAGGCTCCGGAATGTCCATTGCAGCATTTTCAACTACCTTTTCCACTACCCGGTTCTCATTCTCTGTGGCTGCCTGTCTTTCCTTGGTCTCTAACAGTTTCGCCCTGATGTCGGCCTTGTATTCATCCAGAGTCTCAAAATCGGAAACTTCCTCTGCAAACTCGTCATTTAACTCAGGAAGCTCCTTTTCCTTTATCTCTTTTACCATAACCTTAAACGTAGCCGGTTTCCCTGCCACTTCCTTGGCATGGTACTCCTGGGGGAACGTTACGTTCACTTCGCACTCTTCCCCGATATTCTTTCCGATAAGCTGCTCCTCAAACGTGTCAATAAACGTATGGGAACCGATCTTCAGCTCATAGTCCTCAGCCTTGCCGCCGTCAAAGGGCTTGCCGTCCACAAAGCCCTCAAAGTCAATGACCGTCTCGTCGCCGTCTGCCACCGGCCTGTCTTCCACAGTCAGCATCCTGGCATTCTGATTCTGAACCCTCTTTAATTCTCTCTCCACATCCTCGTCCGTCACTTCTGCCTTGGCTCTCTCCACCTCAATGCCCTTGTACTCTCCCAAAGTCACTTCCGGTTTCACAGCCACTGTGGCAGTATAGATAAACGGCTTGCCTTTTCCGATCTGAACAATATCTACCTCCGGTCTGGAAACAATATCCAGCCCGCTTTCGTCCATAGCATCCCCGTAGGTGGCATCCATGACGATGTTTGCGGCATCTTCATAAAGCATCTCCAGACCATACATCTTTTCGACCATGGCAAGGGGAGCTTTGCCCTTGCGGAATCCGGGAATGGAGAAACGTCCCTTATTTTTCTCATATGCTTTCTTGATCGCATCTTCAAACTGCC
>CATLBO010000118.1 GCA_949879025.1 uncultured Hungatella sp.
GGAGTAGATAAATACCGGTCTCCGGTATCCGGCAGCAAAACCACAATGGTTTTGCCTTCGTTTTCCGGCCGTTTTGCCAATTCTATGGCCGCCCAGGCTGCTGCCCCCGACGAAATTCCCACAAGGGGTCCCTCACTTCTGCCTATTAGTTTTCCTACAGCAAATGCATCCTCATCTGCTACTGCAATGATCTCATCATATACATCTGTATTCAGCACGTCAGGAATAAATCCTGCACCGATCCCCTGAATCTTATGGGCACCTGCAGCGCCGGTTGAAAGCACTGCCGAGCTTTTCGGTTCAACTGCCACTATTTTGACAGAAGGCTTCTTCTCTTTCAGATATCCGCCTACTCCAGTAATGGTTCCGCCTGTTCCTACTCCTGCAACAAAAATGTCCACGCTGCCATCCGTATCATCAAAGATCTCCGGCCCCGTGCTCTTTTTGTGAGCTGCCGGATTGGCGGGATTTACAAACTGGCCCGGAATAAAGCTGCCAGGAATCCCAGCCGCCAGCTCTTCTGCTTTCTCAATAGCTCCCTTCATGCCTTTTACGCCCTCAGTTAAAATCAATTCCGCACCATAAGCTTTCATCAGCTGACAGCGCTCTATTGACATTGTATCCGGCATAACAATCATGATTCGGTATCCCCTTGCCGCAGCAACTGCCGCAAGACCAATACCTGTGTTGCCAGAGGTTGGCTCAATTATGACAGAGCCAGGCTTTAACCGGCCATCTGCCTCTGCCTCATCAATCATGGCTTTTGCCACCCGATCTTTAACAGAACCTGCAGGGTTCAAATATTCCAGTTTCGCAAGGACTCTGGCCTTAAGTCCAAGCTTTTCCTCAATGCGTTTAAACTCCAGCAACGGCGTTCTCCCGATTAATTGGTCTACAGATGTGTAAATAGCAGACATATGCAATCCCCTCTCTTCCATTACATTTATATGCAACATGTCCGGTTACCCTTTGTACCAAGGATTAACCGGACATTATAAACATCAAGCCATTTATTTATTTGTTATAATTCACAATCTTACCAAAGTCAGGTTTCAGAGAAGCTCCCCCTACCAATCCGCCGTCAATATCCGCCTGTGCAAACAGTTCTGGTGCGCTGGCTCCGGATACAGACCCACCGTACTGGATGCGGATAGCAGCAGCTGTAGCCTCATCATAAATCTCACCGATGCAGACACGGATTGCGGCACACACTTCCTGGGCCTGTTCTGTCGTAGCCACTTTACCTGTACCAATAGCCCAGATTGGCTCATAAGCGATAACCACCGTCTTTGCCTGATCTGCAGTTACATTCTGGAAAGCAATCTTAATCTGCTGGCGAACCCAGTCAATGGTAATGCCCTGCTCTCTTTGAGTCAGAGACTCGCCACAGCACAGAATCGGAGTAATGCCATGCTCAAGAGCCTTCAAGACCTTCTTATTTACAATTTCATCTGTCTCTTTAAAGTACTCTCTTCTCTCGGAATGACCAATGATTACATACGCTACGCCTGCATCCTTCAGCATATTAGGAGAAATCTCACCTGTATAAGCACCCTTCTCCTCATAGTACATATTCTCAGCGCCTACCTTAATGTTCGTTCCCTTTACTGCCTCTGCAACAGGTATAATATCAATAGCCGGCACGCAGAATACCACATCCACATCATCATTGCCTACTAATGGCTTTAACTCATTAACCAGAGCAACCGCTTCTGTTGGAGTCATATTCATCTTCCAGTTTCCGGCGATAATTTTCTTTCTTGCCATGTTATCCTCCATCTGAAGGGCCCGGCGCATAAGCTCAGGCCCCTCTATATTTCTTATTGACTTCCCTTGGTCAGTATGTGTTTTATTTATTATCAGCTGCAGCTACGCCTGGCAGTTCTTTGCCCTCTAAGAATTCAAGAGAAGCGCCGCCGCCAGTGGAAATATGGCTCATCTTATCTGCAAATCCCAGTCTCTTAACCGCATTAACAGAGTCGCCTCCGCCGATTACAGTAGTAGCGTCGGACAATTCCGCAACTGCACGGCAAACTTCCAAAGTGCCCTCAGCAAAATTGGAGAATTCAAATACTCCCATGGGGCCGTTCCATACAACGGTTTTAGCACCCTTTAATGCCTCTTTATATGCCTCGATGGTCTTCGGGCCGATATCAAATCCTGACCAGCCTGCGTCAATTACATCAACCACTTTGCGCTCTGTATCATTGTTGAATTCCTTGCCTTCAACATGATCAACCGGAAGAAGCAGCTTTACGCCCTTATCTGCAGCCTTCTTAACCATCTCCAGAGCATAGTCCAGCTTATCCTCCTCACACAGAGAATTTCCGATTTCCTGTCCCTGAGCCTTTGCAAATGTATAAGCCATGCCGCCGCCGATAATCAGAGTGTCAACCTTATCAAGCAGGTTATTAATTACATTGATTTTATCAGAAACCTTAGCGCCACCTAAAATAGCAACGAAGGGGCGAACCGGGTTCTCTACGGCCTGGCCTAAGAACTTGATCTCCTTCTCCATCAGATATCCAACCACGTTCTCTTTGGTGTATTTGGTTACGCCGACATTGGAGCAATGAGCCCTGTGAGCAGTACCAAAAGCATCATTTACAAAAACGCCTCCCTCGCAAAGCTCAGCCAGCTCTTTTGCATAAGCATCCGCTTTCTCATCCTTGCCGTACTTGGTTTCTTCCCCTCTGTACCGGGTATTCTGAAGCAGCAGCACCTCGCCATCCTTTAACTCAGCAGCAACCTTTCTGGTTTCTTCCCCTGTTACCTTAGGATCATTGACAAACTTTACTTCCACGCCCAGCCTCTCGCTCAGGGCAGGAGCAACCGGTGCTAAAGACATCTCCGGAACCGGCTCCCCCTTGGGTTTGCCAAGATGGGAACACAGAATCACTTTTGCACCCTGATCCAGTAATTTCTTAATCGTCGGGATAGCGCCGTCAATACGATTGTAATTCTGAATAACTCCGTCCTTTAACGGTACATTGAAGTCACAGCGGACTAATACTTTCTTGCCCTGAAGATTGGCCAAATCATCTACGGTTTTTTTATTTAACATGGTAATCATACCCCTTTCATTTTTATTCCCATAAGCGAAACAAGGATCCGGTCCACGGACCGGACCCTTGTCTGGATCACTGATATAACTTGTCCTGCAAAAAATTACAGTTCAGCGAAGTATTTGATTGTTCTAACCATCTGGCTGGTATAGGAGTTCTCATTGTCATACCATGAAACTACCTGAACCTCATACAGATCGTCAGCAATCTTAGCTACCATAGTCTGGGTTGCATCAAACAGAGAACCGAATCTCATTCCAATAACATCAGAAGAAACGATAGGATCTTCATTGTAGCCGAAGGATGCAGAAGATGCTGCCTTCATAGCTGCATTGATACCCTCTTTTGTAACGTCTGCACCCTTAACAACTGCGGTTAAGATGGTGGTAGAGCCGGTAGGTACCGGAACACGCTGTGCAGAACCGATTAACTTGCCGTTCAATTCCGGAATAACCAGGCCGATAGCCTTGGCTGCGCCGGTGGAGTTGGGAACGATATTAGCTGCGCCTGCTCTTGCTCTTCTCAGATCGCCTTTTCTGTGCGGTCCGTCAAGAATCATCTGATCACCTGTGTAAGCATGAATGGTGCTCATAATACCGGACTGAATAGGAGCATAGTCATTTAATGCCTTAGCCATAGGAGCTAAGCAGTTTGTGGTACAGGAAGCTGCGGAAATAATGGTATCATCCTTTGTAAGGGTTCCTTCATTTACGCTGAATACAACTGTCGGCAGATCATTGCCAGCCGGTGCGGAAATAACAACTTTCTTTGCGCCTGCATCGATATGAGCCTGAGATTTTGCCTTGGAGCAGTAGAATCCGGTACACTCCAGAACTACGTCAACACCAATTTTGCCCCACGGAAGGTCAGCAGCGTTCTTCTCTGCATAAATCTTGATGGTCTTGCCATCTACGGTAATGGAATCTTCACCAGCCTCAACCGTGTGCAGGTTCTCACCAATGCGTCCGGTGTAGCCGCCCTGAGCGGTGTCATACTTTAACAAATGAGCCAGCATCTTAGGATCTGTCAGGTCGTTGATCGCAACGATCTCATAACCCTCTGCCCCGAACATCTGTCTGAATGCCAGACGACCAATACGTCCAAAACCATTGATTGCTACTTTTACTGCCATAACTCTCATTCCTCCTAAAGATAAATTGAATAGCGATTGTTAAAATCAAATCAACCCCATGTATCATTTTACATAATTTTCCTAGAAATAGCAAGTAGTTTTTAAAATAAATACCCCTATTTACAGCTCATTTTTAATATACCCTGCAAGATTATATGCATGATCGGAAATTCTCTCCAAATTGCTTATAATATCCAAAAATACAACCCCTGCAGAAGGTGCGCATTCGCCGCTGGACAGCCGTCCGATATGCTTCTCCCTCAGATCCTCCTCCATGCTGTCAACCTGGTCTTCGTACTGGCTTACCTTCCGTACTTCATCCATGCTCCCGGTTCTTCTTGCCTCTATGGCATGGTCAAAGGACTGGAACACGCTGGCGCTGATCTCCCTTAAATCTTCAATCCCCGTATCAGAAAATCCCAGCTTATGATCCACCAGATACTGGGCCGCTTCCGCCAGGTTTTCCGCATGATCTCCCACTCTCTCAATATCGCTGACACTGTAGAACAGATCATTGACCACCACTTTCTGGTGTTCCGTCAGAGAAAGATTATCAATTTTAATCAAATACTCTGTCAGCATTTTTTCCATGCTGTCTATTGTCTTCTCCACCTTATAAACTTCTTCAATCTCTTCCAGATTGCCGGTGAGGACAGCCTCCATTGCCCGCTTTACGTTACCCATGGTAATCTGGCCCATATGGATCACTTCCAGAGCCGCCGTATCTACGGCAAATGCCGGAGATTCAAAAATACGCTCGTCCAAATGCTTTACAGCCATGGCCTCGTCGTCCTCTGACTCCTGCTCCTCCTGTGTTTCCTTCACAAAAATCCCTGACAGTTTTACAAGCTGGCTGGCAAAGGGGAACAAGATGGCCGTATTAGTCAGGTTAAACACTGTATGGAACATGGAGATCTCCATAGCCGTAATATTGTGGACTGCCATGGACGGGTAAACCATAAAAAGAACAAATCCTAATATGCCAAATACCAATGCTCCGATAATATTAAAGCTTAAATGCATGACTGCCGCCCGTTTAGCCGTCCTGGAGCCTCCTATGCTGGAAAGCATAGCTGTTACACAGGAACCGATATTCTGGCCCAGGGTAATGTAAATGGCAGCGTTGGTTGTCACGACCCCATTTAAGGCCAATGTCTGCAGAATGCCTACAGAGGCCGAAGAGCTTTGGAGCAGCGCTGTCACAAGGGCGCCGATAATCATGCCGAGAATCGGATTGCCCCCCAATATTTCGAAAGCTTTGGAGAAAATAGGGGCATCTGTATAGGGCGAAATCGAATCAGACATAAACTCCAGTCCCATAAACAGAAGTCCCAAACCAACCAGAATCTCCCCTGCTGTGTGATATTTCTGCTTCTTGGAAAATAAAATCATAATAGCGCCGATGCCAATAAGAAGCGGCGCATAGAAGGCCGGCTTCATCACTTCCATGGCACTGCCCACCTGGCTTAAGGACACGATCCAGGCCGTAATGGTAGTACCAATGTTAGCACCCATAATCACGCCTACTGCCTGGGTCAGGTTCAAAACCCCGGCGCTTACAAATCCAACCACCATTACCGTGGTAGCTCCGCTGCTTTGAATAATGGCTGTGATCAAAGCGCCCAGGCATACCGCCATAAAACGGTTGTTGGTCAGCATTCCTAAAAACTGACTCATCTTTCCTCCTGCCGATTTCTGCATGCCGTCGGCCATAATGCTCATGCCGTAAAGAAACATCCCAAGGCCGCCTAAAAACCAAAACATATTCGATATATCGCTGACTGACATAGTTCCCTCCTGTGTTTCCTTCAGAGTTTTTATCCCGCACTAAGGGCGTATCGAAATAATGATATCATATCCATCCACATTTTGCCAAGATATTTCAAGATTTGCGGCAAATTCGTTAATACCTTCACAATATCCAAGGTCATTCAATGTGCTCCAGACAATTATATTAAGCATTTATTATTTCAGGATATTATCCGTCTTCTTCATACCAAGCTGAATTTTGAATTAGCCAATATAGTTTGGAATGAAAACTGCCCCTAAGAAAATGAAGCAAGACTTGATAAATATATGCGGCACATAGAATCGCCAAAGGCGATGGAAAACCGCTCTGACCATCAGAAGCCTTTCCATCGCCTTATCTTTACTCTTATCTTCGTCTGAACCTGCCTGGAACGTGTCAGAGAAGCCATGCCTCAGCAAGCCAGAATCACCCCTCCGTCGCTGGCATACACTGTGGCCACCCCTGCCGTTTCAGTAATGACCACATCCTTAAACGGAATCCTTTTGAGCAGTTCCTCTTTCACAAACTCCGCTCTTTCCCGGTTGTTGCAGTGAGCCACTACTGCAGTCTTTCCTTCCGGCTCTTTTATATTCTTTTGGGCATAATCGCACATTTTAGCCAAAGCTTTGTTAATGCCCCTGGCCTGATCTTCTTTAATAATAACGCCTTCTGCAGCCCCCATCACCGGCTTAATATTCAGCGCAGTGGCAAAGAATGCCTGCAGCCCTGTAAGCCTTCCGTTCTTTCTCAGCACATCCAGTGACTCAAGGACAAAATATGTCTTCATGTCTGCCTTAAATTCTTCTGCCTTTTGGCATACCTCATCAAATGCCATGCCGCTTTCGCAAAGTCCTTTGATATACAGGGCAATATTCAGTTCCCCTGCTGAAGCCGACCAGGAATCAATAACCTTAATATTCTTGGGTCCAAACTCCTCCTCATAAAGTTCTTTTCCCAGCACCGCACTGTTGTATGTTCCGCTTAGATGGCTGGACAGCGTAATAACGTATACATCTTCTTCCCCGCACCCATAGGCCTCCTTAAACATCTCCGGAGAAGGGCACGCTGTTCTGGGGCAGTTAGGGCTGGATTTTACCAGTTCCAAAAAGCGCTTCTGATCAAAAGTCTCATCATCTATCACTTGCGTTTCATCTACCTGAAGAGTCAGAGGAATCATCTGAAAATGCGAATCTTTCTTCATCTCTTCCGTCAGATCCAGGCAGCTGTCACCAATAATCTTATAGCTCATATTCTTCCTCCTAAAATCGTTTACCATATGACATAGTTTTAATTACTACATATTATAGCACAAATTCTTTAAATTACAATACAAAAGAACATCTTGGCAATCGAAAAGCTTCCGGCAATTTATGCAAACTGACGGAAGCTTTCTTTATATTTCTCACAGTTCCTGTTTTTCTTGTTTTTCTCCCTCTTCCGGCTCGGGCAGTCCCTTGCACTCCCGGAATATCTTCATAAACTCCTTGCCAGTGATCGTCTCTTTCTCAATCAGGAATTCCGCAATCTTATCCATAATCTCCCGATTTTCACCGAGAAGCCTTTTGGCTTCCTCGTAAGAGTCTTTCAGCATCTTCATAACTTCCTGATCAATCTCTGCCGCTGTAGCCTCCCCGCAGTTGAGTACCATTCTGCCGCTTAAATACTGATCTTCTTGGGTAGCCAGGCCCATAAGCCCGAACTTTTTCGACATGCCATACTGAGTTACCATAGCCCGGGCAATTCTGGTAGCCTTCTCAATATCATTGGATGCGCCGGTTGTCACTGTCTCAAATACCAGTTCCTCTGCCGCCCGGCCTGCCAAAGCCCCCACCAGCATAGCCTTCAGCTCTTTCTCAGTATTGAGGTATTTTTCCTCCTCCGGAACCTGCATCACATATCCCAAGGCCCCCATGGTTCTGGGCACAATGGTTATCTTCTGCACCGGCTCAGCGTCTTTCTGAAGAGCACTGACTAACGCATGCCCCACTTCATGGTAGGAAACAATACGCCGCTCCTCCTTGCTGAGAATTCTGTCCTTCTTTTCCTTACCTACCAAAACCACTTCCACAGCTTCAAACAGGTCCTTCTGGCTTACTGCATTCCTGCCGTTCTTCACTGCCAGAATGGCCGCCTCATTGATCATGTTGGCAAGGTCTGACCCTACGGCTCCGGAAGTAGCCAGAGCGATGGCTTCCAGATCCACCGTTTCATCCAGAGCAACATTCTTGGAATGAACCTTTAATGTATTGACCCTTCCCTTCAAATCAGGCTTATCCACAATAATCCGCCTGTCAAACCGCCCCGGCCGAAGAAGCGCCGGGTCCAAAATCTCAGGCCGGTTTGTAGCAGCCAGCACTAAAAGTCCTTTCGAAGAGTCAAATCCGTCCATCTCCGACAAAAGCTGGTTTAAGGTCTGCTCCCGTTCATCATTGCCTCCTCCGAAACGGGAATCGCGGCTCTTTCCGATTGCATCCACCTCGTCAATAAAAATGATGCAGGGGGCACTGTCCTGAGCCTGCTTAAACAGGTCACGGACACGAGAAGCTCCTACGCCCACGAACATCTCCACAAAATCCGAGCCAGACAAAGAAAAAAACGGCACCTTGGCCTCTCCTGCCACCGCCTTGGCCAAAAGGGTCTTGCCTGTTCCTGGAGGCCCCACCAAAAGAGCACCTTTTGGAAGCTTTGCGCCGATGTGGGTATATTTCCCGGGATTGTGCAAAAAGTCTACAATTTCCACCAGGGACTCTTTTGCCTCATCCTGTCCGGCTACATCTACAAATGTGATCCCGGTCTCCTTCTGCATATGCATCTTGGCCGTGCTTTTTCCCACGCCCATAATTCCGCCGCCGCCCATTCTTCTCATCATAAAATTCATAAACAAAACCAGGCAGCCGAACATCAGGGCAAAACTAATAAGGTTCTCCAGCCAGATGCTGTTATTGCTGGCTTCCTGGCGGCTTTCCACCCCTGCTTCCACCAGCCTTCTGGTCAGCTGGTCACCGCCCTCCATCCTGATGGAAATGTATTCAATATTAGGCTTGTAGCCGTCTGCCCCTTCCTTTGTCCAGAATGAAACCTCCGAACCTCCCACCTGGACTTTCCTAACCAGGCCGTCTTCCAGCGCTTCCACAAACTGGCTGTATGGTACTTCCTGAGTACTTCCCATGCCTCTCAGGTAATCTCCCATTTTAAAAATGCAGACAAAGGTAATCAATGCCGCTACCAGTATGATCATCAGGGTCTGTCCAGAACCCTGTCCCGGCATCTTTCCATCGCCTTTGTTATTATTGTTCTCCATAAATTCTTTTTCTCCCTCTTCATGTGCCGGCTATTTTATGCCATACCTTACTATTATAGTGTCAGTCTCTCCATAAATCAAGGAAACTGTCCTAAAAAAGTATAAAAAAAATCTGTAAAACAAAAAAACTTTGTAAATACGGAAATATTCTGCATTTACAAAGTTTGCAAAAGCTGGGCTAGTTGGATTCGAACCAACGAATGCAGGAGTCAAAGTCCTGTGCCTTACCGCTTGGCGATAGCCCAAAAATCCACGTCTTCAAAGTTATTTGGCATTTCATTACGCAATTCAATGCTTAACCTTAAGTTCCGCTTTATAATAGCACAATTTTTATGGCTTTGCAAGTCAAAACCCATGTTTAATAATTTCGGTTTGAATGCGTAACAGTCCGCCGCTTATCCCAACTGTCATCCGTTCTCTGAGGAAATAAAAAGCACCTAGCAACAGGTGCTTTTTATCGGGTGGATACAGGGACTCGAACCCTGGACCTCCAGAGCCACAATCTGGCGCGCTAACCAACTGCGCCATACCCACCATAATCTTTAAACGACGAGCCTGAAGGGATTCGAACCCCCGACCCACGGCTTAGAAGGCCGTTGCTCTATCCAGCTGAGCTACAGACTCGTAAGCGGGTGATGGGAATCGAACCCACGTATCCAGCTTGGAAGGCTGGTGTTCTACCATTGAACTACACCCGCGT
>CATLBO010000119.1 GCA_949879025.1 uncultured Hungatella sp.
TAATCGGTTTAAAGCCTACCAGTTTCAGAAGCACCACGTCCTGAATCACATGGCGCTTCAGCTCTTCATCTACCATGGCGCTGCCGCCGTATTTTACTACGATTATTTTCCTGTTAAAGCGCTGAATATAGGGAAGCGCTTCAATAAGCACTTCTGCCTTCTGCATGACTAACGCATCTAAATCCATCTTGTTTACCTCCCTTTTGTCCTGGAACCATGTCTTTTGTACCGCCTTAAGAACGGTAGTCCGCATTGATCTTTACGTAATCAAAAGTCAGATCGCATCCCCATGCCGTTGCCTGGGCACTGCCCATTTTAATATCCGCCACAGCAGTCACCTCCGGCTGGGAGAGAATCTTTGTCGCCTCCTCCTCACTGTAATCCGCCGCAACTCCGTTTTCAATAATCTGCAGTTTTCCCGCCTTGCTTTCAAAAAACAGATCTACCTTTTCCGGATCAAACTGAGCGCCTGAATACCCCATGGCACACAGAATCCTGCCCCAGTTGGCATCATGGCCGAAAATAGCCGCCTTAGTCAGGCTGGAGGTAACCACTGATTTTGCCAGAGTCACAGCTTGTTCCTTCGTCTCTGCACCTGTAATCGTTACCTCAAACAGAGCCGTACAGCCCTCTCCATCCCCAGCTATCTTTTTGGCCAATGTTTCATTGACTTCATGGAGAGCTGCCTTAAATGCCTGATAATCCTGATTCTTCTCCGTAATCTCCGGATTCCCTGCCATACCATTAGCCAGGAGCAGCACTGTGTCATTGGTAGAGGTATCCCCGTCCACGGAAACCATATTATACGTATCTTTCACGTCTTCCTTAAGGGCCTCCTGAAGCATCTCCCTGGAAATCGCTGCATCTGTAGTAATGAATGCCAGCATGGTACACATATTGGGATGAATCATGCCTGACCCCTTGCACATGCCGCCGATGGTCACGGTTTTTCCTCCCAGTTCCACGCAAACCGCTGCTTCCTTTTTCTTTGTATCTGTTGTCATAATGGCCTTTGCAGCTGCTGTCCCGCTGGCCAGGCTTTTGTCCAGTTTAGGCGCCATGGCTTTTATCCCTGCCGCTATCCTGTCCATAGGAAGCTGCATTCCAATAACTCCCGTAGATGCCACTAACACGGCGTCCGCAGAGATCCCCAGAATCTCTGCGGCGGCGTCTGCCGTTTCTTTACAGTATCCATAGCCTTCCGCCCCTGTGCATGCGTTGGCAATCCCCGCATTAATCACTACTGCCTGGGCAAACGGCTTATGATACACAATGTCCTGATCCCATTTTACCGGAGCCGCTTTGACAATATTTGTAGTAAAAGTCCCTGCTGCCCTGCAGGGAACCTGACTATAAATCAAAGCCATGTCCTGCCTGTCCTTATATTTGATTCCTGCCGCCGCAGACGCAGACTGAAACCCTTTTGCCGCAGTAACCCCGCCCTCAATGATTTTATAACTCATGGATCGCTTCCTCCTGTATTCCCATTCTGTCTTCTCTATTCTTTTAAAGCCACACACCCTCTATTTACGGAAACACCGGAACCAGTTTAAGCCCTGTATTCTCCGGCAGGCCAAACATAAGATTCATATTCTGAACAGCCTGACCGGCAGCCCCTTTCACCATGTTGTCCATTGCTCCCATTATAATAATCCGGCCCGTTCTTTCATCGATCTTAAAATTTACATCTACAAAATTGCTTCCCTCCACCCAGCGGGTCTGAGGGCATATGTCCTTTTCCAGCACCCTTACAAACTGCTCATTTCCATAATACTTATCATAAACGGCTTTTACTTCTTCATAAGTAAACTTTTTCGTCAAAGATGCATAAGCCGTAATCAAAATACCCCTGTTCATAGGAATCAAATGCGGCGTAAAGCTCAGCACTACCGGCTTGCCCGCCCCATATGACAGCTGCTCCTCGATCTCCGGCGTATGCCTGTGCTGAGCCACTCCATAGGCCTTGCAGCTTTCGTTTACTTCACAGTACAGATTGTCAACCTTAGCTCCTCTTCCGGCTCCCGACACACCAGACTTTGCATCGATGATCAAAGTATCTGTATGGATCAGCTTCTCTTTAACAAGAGGATAAACAGCCAATGTGGAACAGGTTGGGTAGCACCCTGGATTAGCCACCAGTCTTGCTTTCCTGATGTCTTCCCGGTTCAGCTCCGGCAGTCCGTACACAGCCTCCTCAATAAACCGAGGAGACGGATGAGTCAGTTTATACCACTTCTCATACACGTTCACATCTTTAATCCTGAAATCTGCACTAAGGTCAATCACCTTTGTCTTAGACAGCAGTTCTTCATTGATAAGGGAGGCACACAGTCCCTGAGGCGTAGCAGTAAAGATCACATCTGCAGTCTCTGCCAGCTTCTCCATGTCCTCCTCCATGCAGACGTCATCTACAATCTGAAACATATTCTGATAAACAGAAGCATATTTCTGATCCACATAACTTCTGGAACCAAACCATTTAATCTCCACATCATCCCTCTGAAGCAAAATCCTTGCAAGCTCTCCTCCTGCATATCCGGTAGAGCCGATAATCCCAACCTTGATCATAGTCCAATCTCCTTAAGCCTTTCTGCATTTTTGCATCTGTTTTTCTGCTGTTATGTGTCCCCTTATTATAGTAGTTTTTTCTTCTGTTGAAAAGTGTCTTTTTTTACAATCTTATTTAATATTTATACATTATTTTTGCATAATATGCAATATCTTTTATTTTTATTCATTTTTGGCTTGCAATTTCTATTGATATGGTATATATTTAGGAAAGTCCAAAAATGAATGTTCTGCAATGCTATTATACAGACGGCATTTTCCCTTGGAGAATGCCGCACAAATGGATAGAAAATATCAGGAGGATACCAATTATGAAAGAGAAAGTCGTATTAGCCTATTCCGGCGGTCTTGATACCACTGCTATTATTCCGTGGTTAAAAGAACATTTTGACTATGAAGTTATCTGCTGCTGCATTGACTGCGGCCAGGGAAATGAACTAGACGGTCTGGAAGAGAGGGCCAAGCTGTCCGGCGCTTCTAAATTATACATTGAAGATCTGGTAGACGATTTCTGCGACAACTACATCATGCCCTGTGTCCAGGCAGGTGCCGTGTATGAAAATAAATATTTGTTAGGCACCTCCATGGCCCGTCCGGCCATTGCCAAGCGGCTGGTAGAGATTGCCCGCAAAGAAGGCGCCTCTGCCATCTGTCATGGAGCTACAGGCAAAGGCAATGATCAGATCCGCTTCGAACTGGGCATTAAGGCTTTGGCCCCGGATTTAAAAATCATTGCTCCATGGCGTATGACGGATATCTGGACCATGCAGTCCCGTGAAGATGAAATTGAATACTGCAGGCAGCATGGCATCCATCTTCCGTTCTCCGCAGACAGCAGTTACAGCCGTGACAGGAACTTGTGGCACATCAGCCATGAGGGTCTTGAACTGGAGGACCCGGCCTGTGAGCCTAACTATGATCATCTTCTGGTACTGGGGGTTACGCCGGAAAAAGCCCCTGAACAGGGCGAATACGTAACCATGGCTTTTGAAAAAGGCGTTCCTGTAAGCGTAAACGGCGAGAAAATGAAAGTTTCCGATATCATCCGCAAGCTTAATGAACTGGGCGGCAAACATGGCATCGGCATCGTGGATATTGTGGAAAACCGGGTGGTTGGCATGAAGTCCCGCGGCGTGTACGAAACACCGGGCGGAACTATTCTTATGGAAGCACATCAGCAACTGGAAGAGCTGGTGTTAGACCGGGCCACCATGGAAACTAAAAAGGACATGGGCAACAAGATGGCTCAGATTGTATATGAGGGAAAATGGTTCACTCCTCTGCGGGAGGCTGTTCAGGCATTTGTAGAATCTACCCAGCAGTATGTAACCGGAGAGGTAAAATTCAAACTTTACAAAGGCAATATCATTAAGGCCGGAACTGTCTCTCCATACTCCCTGTACAGCGAGTCTCTGGCCTCCTTCACCACTGGAGAACTGTACGACCATCACGACGCTGACGGTTTTATCACGCTGTTCGGCCTGCCGCTGAAAGTGCGGGCCATGAAAATGGCAGAAATTGAAAAAAATCAGAAATAATTGTAAAAGGCGTATGGGATCAAAATGCTCCATGCGCCTTTGATTTTTGCCTATATCTGTATGCTGCCATAATCTGTCAGTTCTTCTTACCGGAACCTAAGCGGCACCTGCAGTCTTAAAAACATGGATCTTTTCTCACTGTGAAACACATTAAACTCCGTTAAAACTTCACATATGTAATCCCCACAGACAGCGTATCCATGATCCTCGCAATACGCCAGGAGCCTTTTGGCATACTCCGGCTCATCATCAAAACTATCCAGGTAAATGCAGGCATACATGGCACTGTCAATTCGCCTCAGGGACTCATGATCCGGAAAGTCATCATCCACAAACAAAAAAATCTCATGGGAAACCATCTTCAGGCTTAAAAAATCCTCTTTTTTCATAATTGTCCCTGCATTGCAGTAATACACCTGCGGCAGCCCCTGGTTAATCAAATTCTCCTTTAAATCCTCCAAAATCTCCTCATACACAGAGATATCATGTTCATAAAAGTTTGTGTCTGTGTGCATCACATATACTTTCCGGTGGGAAATATACTCAACCGTAAGCATGCCGCAGTCCGGCGCTTTCCGGAACTGCTCCACGCTCTCAATAGCCCGGGAGATGGCGCCAATGCGCAGCTTCAGCTGAGCCATCTCCTCCTTTGCCTGCTTTTTCTTGCTGATAAGCGTAGACTCGATCAGCTGAATATCACCCTTTTCCAGAATCTCCCTGATTTCCCCCAAGCTCATGCCAAGCTCTTTCATATATTGGATCATATCCAGCCGTGCTTTCTGGTGAATGCTGTAATACCGGTAATTAGTCTCTGGATCTGTGTAGCATGGTTTCAGTATCCCTACCTTGTCATACAGGCGCAGGGTAGTGACTGACACCCGGTTAAACTGAGCCATCTCGCCAATTTTCATCATCTTATCGTCCATAATGCCGCCTCCAAAACTCTAAGGTTAGATTAGAGTTTTTGGTAAAATCGTATAGTTTTTATTATAGACTTTTTTTATTTTATGACAAGATATTTTATATTTTCTTTATTTTTATCCCTCAAAGCATCTATATTGTACTGTTATCTCTTGTTTTTTATACTTATTCTGTTATTTTTGCTTATTCCCTAACTTATGCCGTCAAATCTCCGGTCTCTCTTCATGTCCTTATACTCCCCAGATTTTATCCGTTAAAATTTCCACAATCTCCCTTGACTCTCACCTAACATCAGGTTATATACTAATACCAACTGAAAACTTTGTTTCCCAAAAAGGAGGAATTCCGTTATGAGCAAGATTAGAGTAGTACAGTACGGCTGCGGCAAGATGAGCAAATATATTCTCCGTTATCTCTATGAAAAAGGCGCTCAGATTGTAGGCGCTATTGACGTTAACCCGGAAATCGTCGGCATGGATATCGGTGACTACGCAGAACTGGGCGTAAAGACAGGCGTTCTTATCAGCAATAATGCAGAAGAAGTTCTGGACAACACCGATCCTGATATTGCAGTGGTTACTCTGTTCAGCCTGGTAAGCGACTGCTATGACCACTTTGTAAACTGTTTAAGCCGGGGCATCAGCGTTATCACCACCTGTGAAGAAGCTACTTACTGCTGGACTACTGATCCTGTCCGGGCCAATCATCTGGACGTGCTGGCCAAAGAAAATAACTGTACCTTCGTAGGCAGCGGCATGGAAGACACCTTCTGGGTAAACATGGTCAGTGTTGTTGCAGGAAGCTGCCACAACATCAAAAAAATTGAAGGCGCAGTAAGCTACAATGTTGAAGATTATGGCCTGGCTCTGGCAAAGGCCCACGGCGTAGACTTAACCCCAGAAGAATTTGAGAATCAGATCGCTCATCCCGAAGTTCTGGAGCCTTCTTATGTGTGGAACTCTAATGAAGCCCTGGCTGCCAAAATGGGCTGGACCATCAAGAGCCAGACTCAGAAATGCGTTCCCTACTTCCATGATGGTGATCTGTACTCCTCCACCATGGGTAAAGACATCAAAAGCGGCAACTGCATCGGCATGGCAGCTGTTGTAACCACGGAAACTTTCCAGGGACCGGTTATTGAGACTCAGTGTATCGGCAAAGTATACGGCCCTGACGACGGAGACATGTGCGACTGGAAAATTACCGGCGAGCCAGATACAGAATTCCATGTAGTAAAGCCTGCCACAGTTGAGCATACCTGTGCTACTATCGTAAACCGTATTCCAGCAGTGCTTCGTGCACCTGCAGGCCTTATTACCATGGATGAACTGGATGAAATCGAATATATGACATATCCCATGGAATTTTATTGCTGACAGCAAAGGGATATCCGTCTTTTTAAATCAGCCGGTTTCATTCTGAAAAGTTTCTGAATTTTAAAAAGAGCGGCAAAAACAGCGGAAATATCATTTCAGAGGATATTTCCGCTGTTTCGCTACAGAGGACTGCCCCATTCTCGCCTGGGCTTTCCCCACATTTCTTAAGCATATGCTTCTTTTTTTAATTCAAATATGCAATATCCTCTCTTTGAGGAAGTTCAAAATACCCAATATCCTGCTTATTTTCCATCCCAGCCAGCCTTACTGCGTTTATTCTCCTGCTTTTGCATGTAGAAAAATAGTATGTCCCGCTTTCTGCGCACATGGCGCTGATGCATAGAGTCTGGTCATAAGTGACTTCTTCTTTGTCCTTATCTTCCTGCCTCATTACAATGCCTTCCGGAATATTTACTGTTGAAAACTGGTGAAACATACGGGTAATCCCGTCAATCTCATCTTTTCCTTTAATGGCATAATGCTTCAAAACCGCCATCCGCACAAATCGGGACGGTGAAGAATAATCTCCAGGAAGTCCAAAACCGCCGCCGGAGCTTACTGCAGTGCCCTGAAGCCTGACATCAATATAATCCCGGGATGCATCCAGAAGATTGGATACTGAGGCATAGTTACACAGATTTGTATGCTGCCACTGATATCCTGGGCTGTTGGTCATGACACCTATGGTATTCCTGTGGATCTGAAGCCCCTCTTTGTCTGGCTCAATAATAATCGTTTCTCCGGTTCTGTCGGAAAAAATATAGTGAACTGTCATCTCATGCCCAAAAATCCTTTCTCCTGTCAGATTCAGGGAGGGCAGAATAGAGGCTGCCTCCTCCACGGAAGCACACTGGCTCAGCAGATAGCCTGTCAGAAACCCCGGATGGATATTCATATGCCGGCTGTCTCTTACCACGTCATAAGCAGCATACCCAGGATAATTCAGCAGCCCGCCCATAACCCCCATCTCATTTATGCCGTCTACCATAACCGGACTTGAAAGCCCCATAATCGCCATTCCCCCAAAAGCATACCGGCTTCGGATATATTTCTGGTTTTTCTCATTAATCTCCAGCTTCAGCTGGCAATTTCTTGGAACCACCGCAATCCGATTCCCCTGCAGATTGCCGCACTGGTCATAGGTCCTGCCTAAAAGGTGCATCCCATCCTCTGTTTCCCAGCTAAAGCAGGTACACCCCATATTCAAAAACGGGCTTTTCTCTGTACTCACTGTATTACATGCTCCTTTCCATGCATATTCAAAACAGCTCCTTTACAGTCTTTCTCCTGGGCGCATCCATAACACGCCCTTCAGCCAAAACATATAAAGTGCCTGTTGGGAATATGCGAAATCCCCTGGAACCGGCTTTCGCAATCCCCTATCAAGAATATACGCAGATAAGACACACTGTATCCACGCTGAAGCATAAATCAGGAACATTTCGGGCTATTCCTGTTTTTGCCAAGTTAGCTCCCTCCGGCTGCACAGATCCGTCTATTGCTTACCGCCCTGCTGCCACAATCCTGTCCAGCAAGTTCAAAAATTCCTCCCCATGGTCATAATCATACCACAGTGGCATGCAGATCTGACTCATATACTCAAAATCTGACTGCGGCATGGCAGTGATTATCACATCCAGTCCCTTGAGTTTCTCTCTGGCCTTCTTCTCTGCTTCCTCCCACAGTCCTTTTTGCAGTTCCCAGGACTCAAGAGCCGTCTCGTCGATAATTTCTAAATCCTGCGCACTGATTTTCTCACGGCTTTGTCTGCTCATAACCAACAAATCTGCGGAATACGTATGATTATCCTCCAAAAAATAAGGCGCTGCCTTATAAAAAGACTGTTCCAGATAATTGACAATCGAGTTATCAGCCCCATCTACCACGCCGGACTCCAAAGCCTGGTACACCTCTCCATAAGTAGTTACCACCGGCTGAGCTTCCAAAGCTGTTATCATGGCCATCATCAGATTGGACTCCTGAATCCGAATCTGCATTCCCTTCATATCCTTAACAGACTCCATAGGCATTCTGCTGTTATAAAAGCATCGGGTTCCCGCATCATAAAAGGTCAAGCCATACATTCCTTTGTCCTCCATAGCCTTTCCCCGCAAAATTTCCATGCCAATCTCCCCGCCATGAACCTTCCGAAAATGTTCCGTATCCTGATAAATGTAAGGCATCTGCAGTACATTAAACACAGTCACAAAATTGGTCATGGTAGGTACGTCCGCCTTTACAATGTCAATTCCTCCATACTGCATCTGTTCCAGACAGGAAACCGTATCACCCAGCTTTCCGTTATTGTACACATCTATTACGATCCGTCCCTCTGTCCGCTTTCCCACTTCATCTGCAAACCACTCCACTGCTGCAGTGGTGCAGTAATCATCCGGATGGTTGTTGGCAAGAGTCAAGGTAACCGCCTTGAGGGGTTCCTCTTTCCTTCTCTCACCGCAGCCCCATGCCATGGCTGCTATCATCACGAGAACCGCTCCTGCTGCTGTCGCTTTCTTCACTGTCATATCTGTCTCCAATTGACCCAAGCCACTCCTAATCAAAAAGGCCTGGATGCATCCTCCAGACCTTCCCCGTCCTTATACTAATTCCCCTCATACGTAATAACAGAATCCACCTGATACCCTTTCAGCTTCTCCCGTCCCTTAAGCCCTGCCAGTTCCATGACAAAGCAGATCCTTACTACCTGGCCGCCCAGCTGCTCAATCATCTTAATAATTGCCTGGATAGTTCCGCCTGTGGCGATCAGATCATCCACGATTACCACTTTCTGTCCCGGCTTTATAGAGTCTTTATGCATCTCAACCACTGCGCTGCCATATTCTAAATCGTATTCCATGGAAATTGTTTCGCAGGGCAGCTTCCCCTTCTTGCGGACCGGAACAAACCCTTTATGCATGGCATATGCCACAGGCACTCCAAATATAAATCCTCTGGATTCCGGCCCCACCACAACATCATAATCCACATCCTTCAAAAAATCCAGAATGCCGTCAACCGCCAGATGGAGTCCGTCAGGGTCCTGCAGAATCGTGGTCACATCACGGAAAATAATCCCTGGCTCCGGAAAATCCGGAATGCTTCTTACGTAGTCCTCTACTCTCTTCATCAGTTTACCTTCTCCCTTATGTCTTTTACGCTTTCCCGGATAATCAGTCTGTTATCCAGAAATGTCCTGCTGTTATCTATAATACCATCTTCTATCCGCCGAAGCAAGACCCGGGTTCCTTCTCTTGCCAAGTCACCCATATTTCTCTCCACTGTTGTTAGGCGCATGGTGCCATATCCCGACATATCCCAGTTATCAAAGCCCACCAGGGAAATATCGTCCGGCACCGTAAGCCTTGCCTCATAAATGGCCGCCCTGGCGGCAAAAGCCATCTCATCATTAAAGCACAAAATTGCCGTAGGCCTTTCCTGCCTCTGTAAAATCCGCCGTG
>CATLBO010000120.1 GCA_949879025.1 uncultured Hungatella sp.
TTTGCCGCCATTATCCTGGCTCAGATTCCTGTGGGAAAGAAGCCTTAAGATTTTCATGACTTTAAGGCGTAAAGGGCATTATTGTTCATGGCCAAGCCACAGCACAAAGAAAAGAGCCGCCAGAAAGCATCCAAACCCGGAAGCCATGGCCCCGGCAGTAAAGCAGGTGCGGGGAAGGTCTGCCAGGATTCCTATGGGGGAGGAAAACACCAGCCCCAAAACTGCGCAGTAGGTAATGCGGGCAAACCTGTCAAACAGAGTTTCCATTAAGCGGGCGAACAGATAGAAGCCTGCTGCCAGCCCTATGGCAAATGGAAAAAGGATGACTGCCTGAGAAAGCATGGCTGAAAAGTCAGCCAGGATCAGGGAAAGGAGAGTCCGGTTAATGGCTGACAGCAAAGGCTTATAGTAGCCAATCATCATAAGTATCATGGTACCGCTGATGCCAGGGACAATCATGGTTCCTGCAGACATGACTCCAATCAGGAAAAGCAGAGCTGAGGGCAGGAAGCCAAGCTTCAGCGATACTTCCGGCCCGTGTTCCGCTTTCATAAGGGAAAGTGCAGTGGTAATGACAAGTGTCAGAAAAAAGGCGGCTGCCAGGGCGGTCAGGCTGCCAGGAGACCGATCCTTCTGCCGCGGCAGCCGGATCTGAGTCAGGATAGCGGGAAGTCCGCCGAAAATCAGCCCCATAAAGGCCATATTAGTCTGAAGGGGCCAGGACTCAAACAGATATTCCATAGTAAAAGAAAGGCCTACTATCCCTCCTATAATACCTAAGAAATAGGGAAAGAGGGTGGACAGGCTTTTTTTGGTTTCTTTGTGCAGATGAGTCAGGGCATGGAGAATCTGTTCATAGACCCCCATGGATATGGCTAAAGTTCCGCCGCTGATGCCGGGGAGGATGTTGGCAGTCCCAATAAGAACGCCTTTGATGATTTCAGACAGGTAATCCATAACAACTCCTTGGAAGGATGCATTTATTTAATATATGGCAAAGCATTGGGGATTCATACATTTGAGACAGAAAAACTGCGGAAAACCTCTTTTTTGATTGACATAGTTAATGGCAGAAGTTATTATTAAAATAATTCTAAAAAAAATTTTAAACACAAAGGAGATAGAGAAATGGCAAACAAGTATGCAGGCACGCAGACAGAGAAAAATTTAGAGGCGGCATTTGCCGGAGAGTCTCAGGCAAGAAACAAATATACCTATTTTGCTTCTGTGGCTAAGAAGGAAGGATACGAGCAGATTTCGTCACTGTTTTTAAAGACGGCGGACAATGAAAAAGAGCATGCCAAAATGTGGTTTAAGGAGTTAAACGGAATCGGGGATACCAGGGCAAACCTGGAAGCTGCTGCAGATGGGGAGAACTACGAGTGGACCGATATGTATGAAGATTTCGCAAAGACTGCTGAAAAAGAGGGCTTTGAGGATCTGGCCAAAAAGTTCAGGCTGGTGGCTGCCATTGAGAAGCACCATGAGGAGAGATACCGTGCCCTTCTTAAAAACGTGGAGACTGCAGCCGTGTTTGAAAAGAGTGAAGTAAAGGTATGGGAATGCCGTAACTGCGGCCATATTATGGTAGGGACAGCGGCACCGGAAGTATGTCCCACATGCAATCATCCCAAGAGCTATTTTGAGGTGAGTGCGGAAAATTATTAATCAAAGGACAAAAGGAAACTTGCAGGGCGCACAGAGCAGATCTTGTGCGCCTTTGCTGTCAGCAAAAGTTTTTGGGAGACTGTTATCATAAGCAGCAGAAGGGAGGAAAATGCTTCAGAAAATATGTCCTATTTGCGAACAGACCATGAAGTTATCCCACTATTGTAAAAACTGCAGACAGTTTGTGAAGACGCCATATGTAAGAGATGTAACGTATTATTTAAACGAAAGGCACCCAGAAGGGGAAAAGCACTGTGAATATCATCGTACATATGAGGGAGAAAAAAGTCCGGCGCCATATGTCAGGCCAGCGCCGTCTGTTCCGGCCAATTTCCGGCCTGAAAAGAGGAAGAGAGCCGCAGGAGGGACAGGTGGGAGAAAAACAGTATATGCGGTTATTGGAGCCATGGTTTTGATACAGATAATCGGCAGTGCCAAGATTGTCATTGATAAGATTGACAGTTTCGGAAATGATACTGAAACGGATGAGTTTCGGACGATGTCAGATGATGAAGTCCAAAGCGCTGGAGTTGCCTGTAATTCCAACGGCCACTATTCCATAGAGGGAATTTGTATGGCAGAGGAAATAGAGCGGATAATTAAGGAAACAAGATATAACATTGATGATATGAGTATATTTTCTTTCAATTATGAGTCAGAAGAATACGACGATGGTCCTTGGACAAGCTATGGGACTACCATTCTGTATGATATTTCTTTGTCAGAAAAGGTTCAGGAGAATATATTTTCAGAGTCAGTTACAGTAGATTATGACACAGCCACAGGCCAGCTGCATGAAGTTTCCTTTTCTATGACAGAGCCAGGATCAGCTGCCCTGCTGGCAGAGAAAATCCTGGATTTTCTGCAGGAGCAGGGAGAGATTCCGGAAAAAGAGGACTATGGAAGTGTGATGGCAGGACAAATTGCGGAGTATTCAGACAGAGGGGAGCATGAGGATTCAGAGATGGTACGGAGGAAAATCCTAGTGGACGGAGAAAGGCATACAGAGTATTACTTTTATGAAACAGACGGGATGCTTCATGTTAGAATTTGGAAGATGCAGTAATCTCTGATGTGGGATGATTCATTTAAAGCATAATACAAATGGAGGAGCTGTTGTAAAATAGAGAAATAGATGAATAACCATCTATGGGGCAATGGCTCCTCCTTTATGTTAAAAGATAGAAAAGCAGGCTTTGAAGAACCTGCCATTGATGCTATCTGTCGCATTTCCACCCATCTAACACCAACTATATTTTATAACCGACTTTGTCAGTAGTTCCCATATGTCAAGCCTATTTTCAGCCCTGCCAAACCACTTAAACAAGGAGGCATATTTCAATTCTACAGATTGTATTAGTATATACCAATATACAAAATTTCTTATTTTATCAAACCTTTGAAATTACTTTGTTGAAATTTTATGCGCCAAATCATCTTCTTCTTTTATTTTTTTTCGACTTTCTGAATATGAACATTTAGGTGAAATAATATCAATTTGACTTTTAGGATCATATGCACAAAATGCCCTTTTACATTTCTCACATGGTTCCAGCTTAATAAACATATGGTATTGAATATTTAAATCAGTCACTTTTGTAAGTAATTTTCGTTCACAACATGATACCAATTTTTTGAATTTTTTTCTGTCGGCGTCTACCACATCACCATATTTAATAAATTCATTATTATCAAAATAAAAACGCACATTGCTATTTAACATTACCTGCTCATAATGCAAATATTCTGGCACCAATTCTTTAATTTTTTTCCCATAATATTGTTCTCTATCAATTCCACTCAAAGCAAAATACTTAATCCTCTCTTCTCCTGACCACATAAGGCTATAGCAACGCATGTGATCCGCTTCAACTATATATGCTTCCTTTACTTCTTTATTACACTTCAAATACCACAAAAATTTTCTAATATGTCTATTTTGCTCTTTAATTTTGTCATATGCTTTTTGCGAATAAAATAACATGCAATCACATATTTGCTTTTGCATTTCACCTAAAAATTCGTCAATTCTATTTATTGCTTGGCTTCTATTGTATATACTAAAATCGCCTGGATTTGGAATTTCACAAATTTGGAGAACTGTTTCTATCCATAATTGTATAAATTGTTCTTCATCCTCTTTAGTAAATAAGTTATTACGAATTTCTCCAAATAATACTTGTTCGGCATTTATAATTTCTTCGACATCCTCTTCTTCATAACAACGTTTAACTTCTTCTAATAAGTTTTCTATCTTTATATTATCTATTTTATTAAAATATATACTGTTGAATAGCCGTGATGGCCACCGAAATGGACGATTATAGAATATATAATTATTATCTATTATATCATAAAAAAAGTATCCAATCTTTTCCCATACACGATTTTCAATAGGTTGGATCTCATCCAGCCTAGAAGTAATTTTTTTTGAGGATACCAGTACATCATTAAAAATCCTCTTTAGCAAGACTATATCTTCATGCATATCATTTAAGCTGTCTATTTTTATTTTTAATTCATTATTGATATCGTTATCTTCAATACTACTATAAGCTTCAGCATAATAAAAGTCTTTAATAATTTGTGCCAAATATCCATCGGACATATTGGCTTCCATATCATTGCATAAATTGTTATCAATACTGACTAATGGTATTTTAACAGTTTTTTCTCCATTCGGCAAATACCAATTCAATTGATAATTTATTTTTTCTTCATCCACTTTATTTCTTTTCCTCCTTTGAATAATAACTTCAATACCGAAATCATATGCTAATTACAATATTTATTATTATATTACAAGTGTAATACATTTTCTAATCCTGCACTAATCATCAATTTCAGTTCTCCAGTTCATCATTGTCCCATATACCTTCTGCGGTATAGTATATTGATATTGTTGCGCTAAATTAATTCGTCGTGCTACTTAAATAACTAATATCGTATACCTTGCCTAAACACTGAAAAAACCAAAAAACTCCCTATGATTTTTCGGAAAGTTTTTTAGAATATCAGCTGTTTGATTTTTCCTATGTCACAGGAGTCCACGAATATGCTGTTGAACGCCATGCACAGGTTATGTCCTAAGACTTTGTTCTGAAGCCGGGTACATAATCCCCGGAAACTTTTTGCCAGCACTCTTTCGGCATTCAGTTGTTCGCTTAGCTGCGGGAATACTGTTTCCACCCTCCTCCTGAAGCGGAAAATCAACCGCCGTATCTCTTTGAGCCAATTCTTTTTATGATTGGAAGGCTTGAAGGACATTAAGCAGATCCTTTTGTTTTGCATATCGGCAGACAGGGCTTCTCCCGTGTATCCTTTATCCCCAGGGATTACCAGGTTAAGATAATTTTCCGCAAAGTCCCGGAGCCCTTCCCTGTCATCCACGGATGCCGGAGTAATCTTAAATGCTGAAATATAACCCTCCAGCGTAATCAAGGCATGGACTTTGAAACCAAAATAAGTTTCCTTTTTGGAAGGACACCTTAATCCACACCCTCCATGCGGAAAGAACGGCAGTAACGTGCACGTCCAAACTTGCAGACCGGAAGGGGAAAGCTGTCGATGACAAAATAACGGCTGAATGGTATAGGAAAGGACTGTATTAGCTGCTGGTGGAGCAGTTCTGCTGTCTGCAGAAGAGCCCTCCTGGTTCGGTTGAAGCGGATATGGCTGCAGAGTCTGGGAAACAGATGCCGGTAATTGCGTTTCACAAAAGAATATCATGCTTTTTCAGAATCTATGCCAGTCAGTTCGCTGCAGATACTTAAGGTAATAATTTCGGAATCAAACAATTTAGCCGTATCCACGTTCCGCCTTTGCAAAACAGACACAGGAACAACCTGCCAGTATAAATCATCAGCAATTGTGTAAACAAGCAAAATAAAGTCAGCAAAAGTTGCTATGAGAGTAGTATAATCATCTTGAAACTTCAGCATTATGTGCCTCTTTCATAGTCTGTAGTGGTGTACAACTATAGGATAGCATATGTTGTTGAAATTTTTCTACATCTATAATCAACTAGCACAACAGGTTAAATTAAAAGGAGATGTAAAAATGAGCGCAGAAAATATTATTAAAATTCTTGTTGAAGAAAAGAAATATGATAAAGAGCAAACAGAAAGACTGGAACCTAAGATTGACGCTCTCCCCTCCGACATAAAGTCAGCCCTTGTGAATTGGATCGAATGCGGTGAAATATCAAGCCCTGAATACAGCGGATATACTGCCGAAAAGATCCTTGAAGAAAAGCCTGGCATGACTGTTCTGGCTGCATATCTTGCCCTTGACTGGATTCGGAATGATCCTAAAACCGCTATCAAGGCCATAATGATACCAGTAATAAAATTTGCTCCTAAAACTAAACAGTAACCATACTTATTTACGCCGTTTCATGCACAGGGAACTGAAATGAATACAAATCATGCCATGTAAATAAAAAACTGATTGACGCAGTACAGAAAGAGTTAGCTGTCATAAGTAAAACAGAAAACCAACTGCTAATAAAGCAATGATGGAGCCTGATTTATATAAAGCCTTATTTTATACTGAAAAAGATTGAAAATGTCCAGGTCTGCTATGCCCATGCTGCGGAAAAATAAGTTGACAGAACTGCGCAAATATGATAGATTTGTAAACAACTTAACTACAGTGAAGAGGAGTAGTAGCATATTGGAGCCATACAGAGAGCCGCCGGTGGGTGGAAGGCGGAAGGGAAAGATGTGTGAACTGGCCTTGGAGTAGCCCGTTGAACGAAGGAGATATATGTCCTTTCAGTAGACGGTTGCCGGAACCCGCCGTTATACGGGGAGGGATATGGTTTTTGGCGGAATGCCGCTGTAAGATCACACGTCCCCCAGAGTGCATGCACTGCATGAAATAGAGTGGTACCACGCAGGAAGCCGGATGTCCCAGTGTTCACCAAAGAGAGAACAGTCCCCTGCGCCTCTATCAGAAAGACGATAGAGGTGCAGGCTTTTTATGTTTCGGGACAAGGGGGACCAATTTTTGGCTTTGGCAGGCAAAGCAGGAATTATAACAGCAATGAAAACAAAGAAGGAGGCTGATGTTCATGGCATCATACAACCACAGCGCCATTGAAAAGAAATGGAGAGAAAACTGGGAGAAGAATCCCATCAATGTAGACGACGGCAAAAAGCCTAAATATTACTGTCTGGATATGTTCCCCTATCCGTCAGGCAGCGGACTTCATGTAGGACACTGGAGAGGCTATGTGATCTCAGACGTGTGGAGCCGTTATCAGATCTTAAAGGGGCACTATGTCATTCATCCCATGGGATGGGATGCTTTCGGGCTTCCTGCAGAGAATTACGCCATTAAAATGGGAATCCATCCGGCCATATCAACAGCGGAGAACGTAAAGAACATTAAAAGGCAGATTAACCAGATTGCCTCTATCTATGACTGGGATATGGAAGTCAACACCACAGATCCAAAGTTTTATAAATGGACTCAGTGGATCTTTGTGCAGATGTTTAAAAAAGGCTTAGCTTATGAAAAAGAGTTCCCCATTAACTGGTGTCCGTCCTGCAAGACAGGCCTGGCCAACGAGGAAGTGGTAAACGGCTGCTGTGAACGGTGCGGCGCCGCAGTGACCAAGAAAAACCTTCGGCAGTGGATGTTGAAGATCACTGCTTATGCGGAGCGGCTGTTAAATGATCTGGACAAGCTGGACTGGCCGGAAAAGGTCAAGAAAATGCAGAGCGAGTGGATCGGAAAATCCTACGGCGCAGAAGTGGACTTCCAGATAGAAGGAAAAGACGAGAAAATCACTGTGTACACTACAAGGCCGGATACGCTGTACGGAGCTACGTTCATGGTGCTGGCTCCTGAGCACGTTCTGGCAAAAAGCCTGGCCACAGATGAGACCAGGGAAGCAGTGGAGAAATACATTTTTGATTCTTCCATGCGCTCCAACGTGGACCGGATGCAGGATAAAGAGAAAACCGGCGTATTTACGGGAAGCTATGCCATTAATCCATTAAATGGCGCCAGGACGCCTATCTGGCTGTCAGACTATGTGCTGGCTGATTACGGCACCGGGGCTATTATGTGCGTTCCTGCCCATGACGACCGGGATTTTGAGTTTGCAAAGAAGTTTAATATCCCCATTATTCAGGTTATTGCAAAAGACGGGAAAGAAATCGAAAATATGACCCAGGCTTACACCGAGGCCAGCGGCACCATGATCAATTCCGGTGAGTGGAACGGCATGGAGTCTGCAGTGCTGAAGAAAGAGGCTCCGGCCATGATCGAAGCCAGAGGCCTGGGCAAGAAGACGGTAAACTACAAGCTGAGAGATTGGGTATTCTCCAGACAGCGTTATTGGGGTGAGCCGATTCCTATTGTCCATTGTCCAAAGTGCGGCAATGTGGCAGTGCCGGAGGAAGAGCTGCCCTTAAGGCTTCCGGAAGTGGAAAGCTATCAGCCTACAGGAACCGGAGAGTCTCCCCTGGCCGCCATTGACCAGTGGGTAAACTGCAAATGCCCCCAGTGCGGCGGCCCGGCTAAGAGAGAAACCAACACCATGCCTCAGTGGGCCGGTTCTTCCTGGTATTTCCTCAGATATGTGGACAGCCACAATGACAAGGAACTGGTGTCCAAGGAAAAGGCAGACAAATATCTGCCGGTGGATATGTACATCGGCGGCGTGGAGCATGCAGTGCTGCACTTGCTATATTCCAGATTTTACACCAAATTCCTCTATGACATCGGCGCCGTAGACTTTGACGAACCCTTTACCAAGCTGTTTAACCAGGGAATGATCACGGGAAAGAATGGCATCAAAATGAGCAAGTCCAAAGGAAATGTGGTTTCCCCTGACGATCTGGTGCGGGATTACGGATGTGATTCCCTGAGAATGTATGAGCTGTTTGTGGGACCGCCGGAGCTGGATGCAGAGTGGGACGACAGAGGCATTGAAGGCGTCAGCCGTTTCCTGAACCGGTTCTGGAACCTGGTGACAGACAGCAAGGATAAGAATATAGCGCCTTCAAAGGAAATGATAAGGCTGCGCCATAAGCTGGTATTTGACATTGAGCAGCGGTTTAACCAGTTTAACCTGAATACGGTGATCTCTGGGTTTATGGAGTATAATAATAAATTTATGGATCTGGCCAAAAAAGAGGGAGGCATTGATAAGGAAACTTTAAAGACCTTTGTAGTTCTTTTGGCTCCCTTTGCTCCTCATATCGGCGAGGAATTGTGGCAGCAGTTAGGCGGGACAGACAGCGTGTTCCATGCAGCCTGGCCGGAATGCGACACAGAGGCCATGAAGGAAGACCAAGTTGAGATTGCAGTCCAGATCAACGGCAAGACCAGAGCCGTGGTGTGCATACCAGCGGAGGCTTCAAAAGAAGAGGCTGTCAAAGCTGGCAAAGAGGCTGTGGCGGATAAACTGACAGGGAATGTGGTGAAAGAGATCTATGTTCCGAAGAAGATTGTGAATCTGGTAGTGAAATAGGTATAAGCAGGTATGACAAGGTACCAAAGTCATACCTGCTTGTTTTTATTTCAATTTATTGCTCTTCCAGTTTCCCTTTCGCACATTGCTTAAGAATTTAATGAAAAAGTGGACAAAATCCAGGATATTCCCTATAATATAAAAAATAACATAGACAATATGAAGATAAATATACAACAGAAGGGGGAAAAACTGTGGAAAAGGCAGTTTGGGATGACCAGTATAACCTGGGGGTAGAGGTGATTGACAAAGCCCATGCTAATCTTTTTCGGATCGTGGGAAAGCTGATAGCCCTGGCAGAAAATGGGGAGAACAGCGAAAACGCCTGCAGAGAGGGGCTCAAGTATCTGGAGAATTATACCATGAAGCATTTCTTTGAAGAAGAGGCCTATATGAGGTCTGTCCACTACAAGGAGTATGGAAGGCATAAAAAGATCCATGATAAGTTCCGCAATGAAACGCTGAAAGCGCTGAAATGGAATCTGAAGACGGAAAACTATTCGTCTGCATCTGTTCAGCGGTTTGTAGGTACGCTTCTTGGCTGGCTTACAGGGCATATTATGACAGAAGATCAGGCTATTGTGGGAAAAGTGGAACTGAAAAGAGTTTATGATCGTTCTGCCGAGATCTCCATTGTAGCAAGGGCTGTGGATCATGCCATGCAGGATATATT
>CATLBO010000121.1 GCA_949879025.1 uncultured Hungatella sp.
ACAGATGGAGATGCCCCGGAAACAGCCGGGCAGAAAATGAAAAGGCTGGCACAGGAATGGAGGGATGCCTACAAGACTTCCGGTTCTAAGGAAAGCGGCATGGAGAAAGTGTTATCCATGCTGAATGATATGTTTGGCATTCGCAAAGAGGCATAATTGGATATACAGATATAATCTTTACACCCTATTCCGCAGAGGCGCATAATGCTTTGCCTCTGCGGCCTGCCCGGAGGCGAGGGCGGCTCTGAACAGGAGAGGGACTGCTGGATCAAAGATAGCTGGAAGTTTCTGTAATAATATGAAAAAGAACATTATTTTATGGGTTGAAGTTTCAGCGGTTGTTATGCTGATGTTTCCGTGGCTTGCGGTTACTTTTGTAAAAGGCAATGCAGGAATGACGGTATGTTTTCTTTTGTTTTTTGCAGTCAATCCATTATATTCCGCACTAATCGGAGCATTTGCGGGAAAGGACATCCGGCGTTTATGGAGCCTTCCGGTTGTTTCGGCTTTGCTGTTCCTCATAGGTACATGGATATTCTTTGATAGGGGAAAAACAGCATTTATCCTGTATGCGGCAGTTTATCTTGCCTTGGGAATAGCGGCCATGCTGATTTCTATGCTTATCAGAAAAAAACGCAGAAGTGAGAGGCGATTGAACATGGATATAACAGGCATAGCAAAAAGCCATCAAGCGGGCATCCAAAAGCCAGGAAAGGCATCATCCGGGAAGGAATGGAAGCTGTCTGACTCTCTCCGGGAGAAGATAGCCGGATACGCCAGGGAGGATGCGGAGCAGGGCATCTATATGGGAAATAAGTTCCTTGCCTTGCGGAAAAGCGAGGTCGCCAAAGTTGCGTCGGACAGGGCTGCGCTGATGGGGAAGGTCAGTCAGGAAATGGCGGACATGAAAACGATACGGGAGGCTGACAGGCGGTGGCTGTGCCTTCTGTTTGGAGAGCTGTATGAAGCAGAGTTCCAGTCCGAGGGGACGGGTTCCGCCATCCATGTGTATGACGGGAACGGCGACGAGATACTGACCTACACGGCGGGCGTGGGCTGCGAAGGCGGAGACGCAGGTACACGGGGCTTTGAAGGCTGCCTACTATGATGCGTTCCGGGCGGCAAGGCAGGAGATAAATGCCGGGGTTGCCGGAATGGAAGTGCAGGGCGGATTTGATGCGAGGGCGTGAGGATGCATGGTGCAAAAAAGAAACTTGTTATTATTTTCGTTATAGTAATAGCAGTTCTGTTGCTGATTCCGGTCAGAAAGATTTATGAAGAATGAAACAGGACATAAATCATATTTGTATGTTTATGGTTTATAAAAAGCTGAGAATGATGACGACAAGGTAAGTATCCTTGCCAAGATAGGTCAGTCTGCCTTGTGTGGATTGGCCTTTTTAAGTTGCATTGCCGAAACTTGTCAAGAAAATTGAAAATTTTTAACTTTCTTCTCAAAAACTTTCCGGTTTGGCATTGCGGAAAACGTTCTGGTATAAGCGAGACCAACTATTAAAAGTCAAGTAGATAATTGAAAAAATCAAAAGAAATTTTCATAGAAAAAAGAGCATGACAACAAGACCTGCTGTCAGGCAGGCTGGAAAGGGAAAAGGATTTAAGCCTTTGGAACATAAGGCTGATTATTCTTCACAACAGCATAAATAATGCTGCACATTTTTCTTGCCACAGCACCGATGCAGGTTAAATGATGCTTGCCTTCCGCCCTCTTCTTCTGGTAATAGGCACTTAATACAGGGTCTTTAAAGGCGGCGACCAGGGCGGCTTGAAAAATGGCTTTCCGCAGGTATGGCGATCCGCGTTTGCTCATTACATTGTGGGCTGCTTCAAATTCGCCGGACTGCGTAACCATGGCGTCAAGCCCGGCAAAGGCCACCAGTTTTCTGGGACTGTCAAATTTAGAGATGTCACCTATTTCGCTGATGATGGCAGCGCCCGTGACATTTCCGATCCCGGTAATGGTCGTAATGGGGGATTCCAGTTTTTCCATGATGCCAGCGATTTCGGTTTCCGTTTCTTTTACCTGTTTTTCAATAAAGGCTATCTGTTCAATCAGCGCTTTGAGCTGAAAGGTAAAGCTGCTTTTGGCGAAAGTAACGCCAAAGGAACAGGACGCGGCAGTCTTTAACTGCTCTGCTGTTGCGGAGCCGGCCTGCTTACGGCTGAGTTTTGCCAGCAGTTCTGCAAGGGTTTGCGATGAAACGGTCTCAAAATCAATGGGCGAAGAAAACTGGAGAAGGCTCTCTTTTGAGGTCTTGCCAAAGATGTCGGAAAAAATGGACTGGTATTCAGGAAAAACCTGATCCAGCACGCAGACAACCTTACGCTTCAAGTCACTGATGGATTCCACCAGATAGGTGCGGAAACGGGCCAGGGTACGCAGGGAGAATAAATCCTCATCTGCAAGCCGGGTTTCCACGAACTGGCCATAACGGATTAAGTCGGCAATAAGGACAGAATCAATGATATCATTTTTGCGCTTGCGGATCTCTGTGCCCCTGCGCCAGCCGTCCGTCTGAATCGGATTGATGACATGGAGAAGGAACTTCTTTTCAAAAAGAAACGAGTAGACAGAGAGCCAGTAGTGCCCGGTAGCTTCCATACCGATTTCAAAATCGTCGGTACTGGAAGAATAAGAAGTAAGTTTGGAAAAGAGGGCATGTCCGCCGTCCGAGGTATTGGGAAAGGAAAAAGCCTTAAATACCACCTTTCCAGAATCATCCATCATGGAAGCGACATGGTTATTTTTACCGATATCAATGCCAACAAAAAACATACAGCCACCTCAAAAGAAAAATTTTAGATTGGGAGACCACTCATCTAATAAGCGCCACTACCTTGTGCTAAATACGGAGAGAAGCCAAAGGCAGCCAACATCCAACTCATACGCAGAAAGCTTATTAGAGAGAGGGATCAGTCTTTCAAGTACGAGCAGAGCCGCTCAAGGAGGTGACGATCATCCTCTCAATCTAATAAAACTATTATCTCCTATCAGACAGGAGATGTAAAGAAGCAGGTCTGAGGGTTTATAGATATCCCTTGAACAACCTAAATACATTATACAAGGGCGGTATGTTTTTTGCTTCCGTGTTTCTGAATCCGTAAAGGTATGGAAAATTTCCGCCGGGATCAAATAAAAATGCCTCAGGACGCTTATGTCCCGGGACATCAGAATCCGCCGTATCCACCCACTTATGGCTGGATACGGCAGTTGGCTGTAACGCTCTTTTCCTCTGGCAAAAAAGATTAAAAATTCCGTCCGTTCCATCCCCAGTCCGAAACCGGATGATACGTCACATAAACGGAAGCTCCTGGAATTCCAAGTTCCTGATTCAGGATTTCACATATCTTTCCCGTCATTCTCTCATAATCCTCTGGTGCCGCATTGCCGAACAGGCTTACCGACACATATGCCCCCTTTTCCAGCTTTTTTCCTGCCATCCAAAGGTCATAATCGCTTTCAATGCCCACCATCAGATAATTCTCCGTCTTATGCAGTGCGGCAATGGCCTGACCCAGTCTTGTCTTAATCTTCTCTTTTTTCTCCTGGCTTACCGGTACAGTAATTTTTGAATCAATAAACGGCATGGATGATTCCTCCTTCTTATGCTCCTGCATACTGTTTTTCACATTGTACAATATCTGCGGCCCAAATACAACCCTTGCATGCTTCCAAAACTTATGTCTCAAAACCACCTTTCCAAAATTGGGTTTGAAGCTTCATGACACAAATATAATCATACCGCAAAGGAAAAGGCATCATAGAAAAATTTCTTTTCTTATGTTAAAATAAATCCAGACAAAGCCAACACACTTCAAAGGAGGAATCCCATGTCTCCCACTGCTGACTACTTATCGTTACAGCCCAACTACCGGGTAGGTGCAACTTTCCGCTGGCTGGGCAGCTCTCCCATTGAACATGCGGAACTGTTTCTCACGGTCTGCGGCATCGAGCACTGCCTTCCTGATAAATTTTATGGTCCCGCTGTCCGGGATGACTTTCATGTTCATTTTATTTTATCAGGAAAGGGAACCCTGGAAATAGGGGGGAAAACCTACCATCTGGGCCGGGGGCAGATTTTCGCCATTCCTCCTGATATTGAAACTTACTACTATGCAGATCCGAAAGATCCATGGCATTACACCTGGGTATCCTTTGGCGGAAGCAGGGCTGCTTTCTACATGGAAAAAGCGGGGATTTCAGCTGCCAGCCCTGTTCGGGACGCCTATGTGGAGCCGGAAGATTTTTTAGCGCTTACAGAAAAAATCCTTAACCATCATGAGCTGGTAATTGCCAATGAGTTGACCAGAACTGCCCTGCTGTATGAAATCCTGGCCTTATTAATTAACTCCCAAAATCAGAATCTGGAAGAGCTCCACAAACCACATCCCCTTGATTATTCCCCGGATATCTATGTAAACCACGCCGTCGAATATATTCACAGCAATTACAGCAGTGCCCGCATCAGCGATATAGCCTCCTACATCGGCATCACCCGTTCCTATCTGACCCATATATTTAAACAGAAGCTCCATATTTCTCCCCAGGAATACCTTCTGTCCTATCGTCTGGATCAGGGAAGCCGACTGCTGCGCACCACAGATCTGTCTATTCAGGAAGTAGCCAGGCGGATTGGATATGATAACCCTCTGACATTTTCCAAAATATTCAAAAATGCCTATGGCCTGAGCCCTAAAAACTACAGGAAACAGATTTTAGACTGCAGCTCTCATTCCCTGCCTGCGCAAGAATAGCCCGTCTTGCAGGGCAAGCCTGCCTGCGCCCGGCTGCGGATGCACCGCCACGCATGAAAGTCAGGCGGGCACATTTGGCATCCCTGAATACATGCCGCCTAATCGGCGGCGGGACTTTTACAGGATCAGCAGATTTTTCAATCTGCCAATCCTGGTACAAGGTTTTCTATTTCCTTTTATCTCTTCTCCTCCGCAATCTGTTCATTCATATATGCGGCGATATCATTGCACACCTCTTCCATAGTCATATCCCCTGTATAGGCCTTAACCATGGTCTCCTGGGAATAGTCTTCCCATGCCTTTGTATTTCTGGTATAGGGACGTATCACCATGTCCTCTGACATATCCAAATAAGCCTGAAGATTAAATTCCGGCGCACAGCCTACCCAGGTATCGGAACTGCCTATGTAAGCTGACATGGTCACGCCCAGCCCGGCCTGCTTCTTCTGAGCCTCTTCGCTTCCAAGATACTCCAAAAGCTTCCAAGCGCCCTCTGTGTTTGATCCCTTCGCTGACGCTGCCCACCCAAGTCCGTTATAGATAGAGATCCTCTTTCCTGAATCGGATTTTGGAAGCACTGCCACATCGCAGTTTTCCACAATATACTCATTCCCTTTCATAGCCGCCACCATCCAGGAACCCTGTAATACCATGGCGGCCTTGCCGGACCCAAGCATAACATCCGGAGTATTCTCAGCCATCACCTGCTGAGTAGGCATGGCTTTTGCCACCAGATTGTCATACCACCAGTTCATGGCCTGAACTGTTTCCGGGGAATTCCAGTTAGACTGGGTCTTGTCATCGCTCAGTACGGAACCGCCCATGCTGTAGATCAGGTTATAGTATCCGTCCTGGTTAAAACTTGCGGGGGAAGTAAACCCATATTGGCTTCCATCCTCCTTTGTCAGCTTCCCAGCCGCCTCTGCAAACGTTTCCCAAGTCCAGCTTTCGTCTGGATAAGAGATTCCCGCCTGGTCAAACATGGTCTTGTTATACCACAAACCAATGGTATCATAATCTTTTGGAATAGCATATGTCTTTCCGTCAAGCTGGTATAATCCTGCAATGTCCTCATAATAATTGCCCATGTCAATCATCTGGCTCTCGGCAATCTTGTCCGTCAGATCCAGAAGAATCCCATTGTCCATAAATTTCTGGCTGTAATTAGAATGCATCCAGAACACATCCGGCAGATCGCCTCCCTGGGCTCCTGCCTCCAGAAGCGTCCAGTATTGATCCCATGGAACCACCTGAAGTTCCACACTGATTCCGCTTTGTGCGGCAAATCCGTCCATAATTTCCTTCAGTCCCGGAAGCTGGTTGTTATCCCAGATAGCAACTGTAAGAGAATTTCCGGAATCCTGCTTTGTGTCCCCATTGCCGCCGTTTCCCGTACAGGCTGCCAATGAAAAAGCCATAGTCCCTGCCAGCATTGCCCATAACACATTTTTGTAATTCATCTTTATTCCTCCTCATTTAATATGGTGGGCAGGGGCTGCCTGACGGCCCCTGCATCCTTTTCACATATTCCTATTATACCATGAGAAGTTTTTCACAAACATAAGTTGATGTGTTCTCCATATAGACTAACATGCTTTTCCAATACCATATCCCAGTGAAGCCATTGTCTGTCTGATGAATGCAGTCTATACTTTTCCCGCAGAAACATTGCTTCCGGGTTATCAGAGGATACCAAATGTGCATGCCGGACTTTCTTGTGCGGTGGCACATCCGCTGCCGGGCGCATGTAGATTTTACCTGACAAAATTAGTCCTTACAGCCTCTTCCTTTAATGGCAGCCCCATCTTTTCTTTTCCCAATGCAATGCTCTTCATGAGAAAGGTCATATTCCTTGCCAGGGTCCGCATAGACTGCAGCCCTTCCCCATCCTCCAAGGCCTCCCCCTGGCTTCTTCCATGGATACTGTTCCAGTACTGCCCGGAAGCCACCGGCATACCGCAGATCGTAAAATATTTATTCAGCTGGTCAAACGTAGCTGACAGCCCGCCCCGCCTGGCTGCTACTACGCTGGCGCCTACTTTCATGGTCTTATCAAACCTGGTGCTGTAGAACAGCCTGTCCAAAAATGCTGAAAGCGTGGCATTAGCTGACGCATAATACACTGGGCTTCCTACAACCAGCCCGTCGCAAGCCTGAAACTTAGGGGCAGTCTCATTTACCAGATCATCAAATACGCATTTTCCCTTCTCCATACAGGAATAGCAGGCAATGCATCCCCGAATGTCTTTGTTTCCTACATGAACCGTTTCCGTCTCTATCCCTTCCGCCATAAAGATCTTTTCCATCTCCTTCAGCGCAATGCTTGTATTGCCCTGTACGTGAGGGCTTCCGTTGATCATTAATACTTTCATAATAGATACCTCCTCATTTTTTATGTATTGCCAAATCTCTTCGGACCCTTTTTGCAGATGATGTTCTGGATTGCAGAGCACTTCCAGACCTATGTCCTGATCAGCAGCACTCCGGCAATATGGCTCCAGTTCCATCTCCCATCATCCCTTCTCTCCATTTTGCCATAAATCTTTCTGCCCGTCAACTCTGCAGCGGAAAATGCAGCCTGTCTGCTGCACATAAGATTCAGAACCTTTTCCAGGGCAGCGGCATAATAAAAAACCGCTGCGGAATGCTTCATTTCCAGATATATATCCTGGAAAGCCCCGCAGCAGCCTGATCCTGTCTTTGTTAATATTTTATTCTGACAGATTATTCACGTTTTTGGCCGTTTCCGTCCCGCCATCGGCAATCCTGCCATCCTTAGGGACAGTTACCTCATCTGGAATGTAGCACACTCTGTATGGCTGGCATCTGACGCTCCGTCTCCGGCAATGCCGATATGATCCGCCTCACAGTGACGGTCTCTGTTGTATACGCAGTTTACTGCTTCACAATCCACTTCCAGACGGCTTTCCGGCGTTTTAAACAGGTTGTGGAACGCCCCATCCTTATTTTCGTCAAAACTTCCGCAGCAGGTGTCACAGCAGTCTTTTGCCTTGCTGCCGTCTACGATAATGGCCTGTTTGCAGCAGCGGTTATCCGAATTGTGAAGACAATTTTTTACATTGCAATCCAGTTTTGTCATGATAGTTTTCCTCCTGAACATGAATTTGATTTACAACCATAGCATGCCCTGGATCGCAAAAAATATTTCTGCAAAAAAATGTTTTATTTCATTCTGTATTTTCCCTCTATTTCCAGCATACAGATAATCATGACGCTGCGATACCTATTCCGTTGTGATTGTGGCAATGGTTGTTTAAACAAACAGGAGTTTGCAGAATTAATCGGGCTGCTGACCATCATGTGCTTTCCACATGCATTCAGTCAAATTCATATTTGTAAATACAGCTTTGAAAGAAGAATTTTCTGGAGAGCAGGCATATATCCCAAACTGGATTTTACCACTGCCTTTATTCATATGGCATACCCTCATCTGCCTAAATCGAATACCATCTTCCGAACATTCGATACAATAATCATCTTCTCGCCTGCTTAAACGATACCACATAGACTTTATGGCAGCTGGTATCTCCGTCGTGGCCCAATCAGAATAACCGTTATTTGTTACAACGCTTCCCAAGTGCTGAAATTGGTCATTTTCGTATTCGATAGAGCCTTTCAGCCAGTTCTCACTATCAAGGTACATGACAATTCCACACTGGTCAAAACGATGATGACTTTCCTCAAAATTTGTTTTTACCACAAAACTAAAAAATTTCTCGTCAGTCTCCATTTGAAATACAGGTGCATTATCGTTTTGAAAGTGATAATAAGTCTTCTGCCATAAATCCGTATATGGCATTGTTATTATTTCCACCTTATTTTCTAAGATTTTGTAGTCTTGCGGTTGTCTGATCCACCGAAATTCCGTTAGATTCATCATATTTCTCCTCTCTGTTCTGTCAGCGGCATTGCCTGTTGTGCACAAAATATTACCAGTATGGAAAACAGGAATTTGAAAACCATAAAATTATGAGTGATTATCGCTCTCCATAGGTTATCAATAAAATCGTCTGAATGCCTTGAAAATAAACAATTTATGGCAATATGTTGGCCTTATCCCTTTATATGTGACTTCACGCAAGTTCACCCTTTCCCTGAGTGCTTATGAGGGCAAATACAAGGGCAAAAAAATCTTATAGCACGGCATAACAGAGCATGGCAGTCAGGGGAACTGTGATGCATATGCGAATATATTATAACAGAGGATTTTTTAATGGACAAGTATATTTACGATAAAAAAACGGTTTTTGGTACGAACTGCAAGGCGATTATTCTATTCCTTGTTTTATATTACCAGCCAAAATAGAGCAGCCTATCAATTTCGAAAAAACTTTTGGATGCCTTGAAAAGTTTTTTCGCTGGTGATTACACCCTCCATAGCATATGATTTTGGATAAGCATGTTGGACTTTTTTGGAAAACAGGGTTGACAAATGAAAATAAGTTGAGTATACTATTAGATGGTTAGTTATTGCTAACTATTTTAAAATCATTTGGTTAGTTATCGCTAATCGAATGGAATGATTAAAAATTAGGAGGAATGATTATGAGTATGACACTCAAAAATGCTGAAGAAGGCAGAGAATATATAATCAGGGATATTATCACCGATGATGAAGACTTAAATGCCTTTCTGTTTTCGCTCGGTTGTTACAAGGGAGAGACCATAACTGTAGTATCTCATCTGAAAAGTGGTTGTGTTGTTTCCATAAAAGACGGAAGATACAATATCGATAATCAGTTGTCAGAAGCTATAGCTATCTAAAAGGCGCTGATGATAAATCATTTTTTTTACCACAATGTGTTAGTTGTTGCTAACTATCAATAATGTAACTTTATCCGTAAGGAAATATATAAAGTTAAAACAAGGTAGTGTAAAGCGAATTATGAAAAAATCGGACCCCTTTCCGGTGGGCCCCCCGATTATATTTACTCTAAAGGTCTCGCCGCCCAGCAGGCGGCATGTATTCAGG
>CATLBO010000122.1 GCA_949879025.1 uncultured Hungatella sp.
GGCCACTTGTCCAATGAGACCTGCGGGCAATTATTAAATCACATCCTTCATGATAATTTAAAGCATATCTTTTTAGGGCATTTAAGTGAGAAGAATAATTATGAGGAGCTGGCTTATGAGACGGTGAAAGTGGAGATTGATCAGGGAGATCACCATTACCACTCCGGTGATTTTCACATAGCTGTTGCAAAAAGAGATGAGATGTCTGAGATCATCACCATTTAAAGGCGGAGGGGATTACCGTGGATACAGCACTTGTTATTTCTGCGGTGCAATTCTAAGGCTTCCCTTGGGCTTTTGCAGTAACCTCCATGCGCCCGGCTGGGAACGCACCACCACGAATGAAAGTCTGGCGTGCGCATTTGGCATACCTGAATGCATGCCCCTAACCGGCGGCGGACTTTTACAGTAACAGGCCATGGAAAGGGCTAAACCATAGGATTAAAAAGGAGACAGGCAATGAACAAGATTATTATTACAGTAGTAGGAAAAGACACTGTAGGCATTATTGCAAAAGTATGTACTTACCTGGCAGAAAGCCAGGTGAACATTCTGGATATTTCCCAGACCATTGTACAGGAATTCTTTAACATGATGATGATTGTGGATATGGAAAAGTCTTTAAAGCCCTTTGAGCAAATGTCTGCTGATCTGGAGAAAATAGGCCAGGATATCGGTGTCCGCATTAAGTGCCAGAGGGAAGAGATTTTTACGAAAATGCACCGCATTTGAACAGGGAGAAACCTAAGCAAACACGTTCAATGACAGGGAAAAGAATGGAGAAAACAATATGCTGAATATGTTTGAGGTCATTGAGACCAACAATATGATCGAGCATGAGAAGCTGGACGTCCGTACCATTACCATGGGAATCAGTCTTCTGGACTGCTGTGACAGCGATCTGGCTGCGCTCAATGAGAAGATTTACAACAAGATTACCGCAACAGCCCGTGACCTGGTTTCCACCGGGGAGGCCATTGCCCGGGACTTCGGGGTGCCTATTGTGAACAAGAGGATATCAGTGACGCCCATTGCCCTGGCAGGGGGCTGTGCCTGCAAAACGCCTGAGGATTTTGTCACCATAGCCAAAACCCTGGATAAGGCGGCAAAAGAGGCGGGAGTCAATTTCCTGGGAGGGTATTCTGCCCTGGTCAGCAAAGGCATGACAAAAGCCGATGAGAATTTAATACGATCCATTCCTGAGGCCCTTGCAGTTACGGAGAGAGTGTGCAGCTCCGTCAATGTGGGTTCCACCAAAACAGGGCTTAACATGGACGCAGTAAACCTTATGGGACAGATGATAAAGGCAACGGCAGAAGCTACAAAGGATCAGGATTCCCTGGGCTGCGCCAAGCTGGTGGTGTTCTGCAATGCTCCTGATGACAACCCGTTTATGGCCGGGGCATTTCACGGAGTAACCGAGGCAGATGCCATTATCAATGTGGGAGTCAGCGGGCCGGGAGTGGTAAAAGTAGCTTTAGAGCAGGCCAGAGGAGAAAACTTTGAAGTGCTGTGTGAAACCATTAAGAAGACAGCCTTTAAGATTACCCGGGTAGGACAGCTGGTGGCCCAGGAAGCTTCCAGGCGTCTCGGCATTCCTTTTGGAATCATTGACTTGTCCCTGGCGCCTACTCCGGCAGTTGGTGACAGCGTGGCGGAGATTCTGGAGGAAATCGGCCTGGAGCGGGTGGGGGCGCCGGGAACTACGGCAGCCTTGGCCATGCTGAATGACCAGGTGAAAAAGGGAGGCATTATGGCTTCTTCCTATGTAGGAGGCTTAAGCGGGGCCTTTATTCCGGTCAGTGAAGACCAGGGGATGATTGACGCCGTGTCCATGGGAGCATTGACTCTGGAGAAGCTGGAGGCCATGACCTGCGTCTGCTCTGTGGGCCTTGACATGATTGCAATACCCGGAAGCACTTCTCCAAGTACCTTGGCAGGGATCATTGCAGACGAGGCGGCCATTGGCATGATCAATCAGAAGACCACAGCCGTCCGGCTGATTCCGGTAATCGGAAAGGACGTGGGGGATACAGTGGAGTTCGGCGGGCTTTTGGGCTATGCGCCGGTAATGCCTGTAAACTCTTACTCCTGCGAGAAATTTGTAAGCCGCGGCGGCCGGATTCCGGCACCGATACACAGCTTTAAGAATTAGTGCGGTTTCAGCAGGGAGGAAATATTTTGGGGAACCCTTATATGACCATATATCTGATCAGACATGGCAGGCAAAGCAGCAGGCTGTGCAATGTAGATGTGGATCTGTCTTTGCAGGGACTGCGGCAGGCAGCCCTTGTAGGGGAGCGGCTGGCAGGAAAAGGAATCCAGGTGGTGTATTCCAGCGCCTTGATCCGGGCGGAGCAGACAGCCCGAAGAGCCAATCAGTACTGGAATGCGGAATATGTAACAGAGCCTGATCTGAGGGAGATTGATTTTGGGCAGATGGAAGGCTTAAGCGATCAGGAGATCAGCCTCCGGTTCGGAACTTGGAAGCAGGAACAGCAGAAGATGGAAAAAGACTTGCCTTATCCTGGCGGAGAGTGTGCCGGGGACGTAATCAGACGGGTTATGCCTGTTCTGGAGCGTATAGGAAACTATAAAAAGGACACTGTGGCGGTCATTACCCATGGAGGCGTTATCCGCAGCGTTGCCGCCCATGTTCTGGGCATGGAACCGGCAAAGTACAGACTTCTTGGGAAAGACCTGGAAAACTGCAGCATTACGGAACTGCGGTTTGACCAAAGCAGCAAAAGATTTACTTTGGAGCGGTTTAATGATTATGCCCACCTGGAAAAGGAACCGCAGCTGCTTCGGGGACAGTGGGGCAGCTAGAGAAGGTTCTTCACATCATTTTAAAGCTGTTTTGCAACATTTCGCTTGAAACCTCTCATACTTTATGTCATAAATGTATGGGAGGTATTTTTATGTTAAAAATTGCAATCTGTGATGACGAAGCGTTTATGTGCCAACAGCTGAAAGACATGGTGTCTGAGATGCTGACTGAGCAAAAGGAAGGTTTTTCTGTTTTATGCTTTTCCAATGCCCACAGACTTTTGATGACTCCCATGGTTTTTGACGTGATCTTTCTGGATATCCGCATGCCGGGCATGGACGGAATGGCCCTGGCAGGGAAACTGAGGCAGAAAGGGTTTGACGGAGTCCTGATCTTTGTCACTGCACTGAAGGAATACATGCCGGATGCCTTTGAGGTGGAAGCCATGGATTATCTTATAAAGCCAATTGAACGCGTTCGACTGAAATCGGCTTTGGAGAGAACTTTGAAACGCCTGGGAGCCGGTGCAGGAAAAAGCCTGTTTATTCATACGAGAAATTGGTGCCGAACCATCAGAATACAGGATATTTATTATTGTGAGGTTATTGACAGGAAAATCTATGTTCATACTAAAGACGGTACTTTAGATTATTATGGAAAAATAAAAGATGTGGAAAAGCAGGCCGCCTCTGACCTGATCCGGTGCCACAGAAGTTACCTGGTGAATCCTGAGTATCTTGTGGAGTACCGGGGCGGTTTCGGGCTTCTGGAAAACGGCGAGAAGATCCCAGTTGCCGCAAGCTGCCCTCAGAAGGTTATGGAAGGGATGCTCCGGTATATGGAGGAAAGATAGGAGGCAGCGGCCATATGGATGTAATGGAAGGAACCGGTTTTGGGCTTTGGCAGTGGCATATGATTCTGCCTGCAGTTCTGGGACGTTTAATTCTGCCTGCAGTGGTATTTTCTTTTTTCTGCCGTTACTGCAGAACAGGCTGTCCGTTTTTTATGAAATGGATTTGGTGCGGGCTCTATGTGGCCCTGTCTGCCTTGCTGACAGCTATGGAATACAAACTGAATTTAAAAGGGAGCCTGGGACTTGTGCTGGAAATTGTGCTTCTGGCTTGCTGCGGGAAACATCCTGGAAAGAAAAAATGGATGGAAACGTTTGCAGTTTCGGTGCTGATCCTGTCTGTATTCAGTGTTGCAAATGGTATTATTTCCTGGACGGAAAAGCGGATCTTTGTGCCGATTATATTTTCTCATGAAAATCTCATACGTCCCAGTGACGGAGTCAGAGAACTTCTGAAAATTTTAGGGGTCATGGCTTTGCTTTGGACAGTACTTGGACGGTTTGGCAGGATTGCGGAGGAAGGGGATAAAAGGACTCTTGGCTGGATGACAGTCCCCGTCTTTTTTATTGCCGTGGTGGAAAGGATCATACAAAATTCCATTTACGGCGACAGCCTTTTCATAGACAATGTTTCAGGAGAAATCAGCAGCATCATTGACATTAATCATGGAGAAATGCTGTTTTTACAGATTTTTGCCTGTATCTGCCTGTTTCTGGCTTTATTTGCTCACGGAAAGATTGTGTGCATTTTTCAGGAAACAGAAAGACTTAAGCTGTTAAAGCAGCAGGCTGACTCCCAGGAAATCTATGTTCAGGAAGCTGCCATGCGCTATAAACAGACTAGGGCTTTCCGCCATGACATTAAAAACCATCTGGCTGTTTTGGAAAAGCTTTTAAGGGACAATCAGACAGAAGAGGCGTGGAGATACTTATCGCAGCTGGAGGAAGCAGCAGAAGAGCTTTCCGGGTGGGTGTCTACAGGAAATGCTGCTGCTGACGCTCTTTTGTGCAGCAAGCTTGGCCTTGCAAGGCAGGAGGGGATTGAAGTGGAATGCAGCATCCGCATTCCGGATACTGGAGGCATCAAAGACATGGACTGGTGCATGCTTTTGGCCAACGGAGCCGACAATGCCATTAAAGCCTGCCGGGACGTGGAGAAGGGCCGGAAATATCTTAAGCTGGAAGGAAAGAAAAAAGGCAATTTTTACCTGATCACAATGGAAAACAGCTGCCGCGAAGATATGGAAGAGACTCCAGAGGACGGCACTGGTCTTTCCAATATCCGGGCAGCCGCAAAGAAGTACGGGGGAAGAGTGGAAAATCAGGTTTCATCAGGCAGATATCGGCTGAAAGTGCTGCTGGTAGATTCACAGCAGGAAAAGGGGATTTGACAGCAGAATGGTTTTTGAAGGGTGGCTGTTTGACGATATGAAGGACAGGATGAAAGGACGCAGCGTCTGAAATCCTGCCGGAAATCCGCCTGAAGACGGAGAAGATACAGCAGATTGGAAGATTCCGGAAAACATAAAATGCGCAGAGAAAGGAGAACATGGTTATGGCAGGCATAAACGCAATGGGTGCAGGCATCCAGGCAATAGGAGCCCAAAAGGCCCAATCAGGGGGAAACTCCAGGCTGCAGGCACTGGAGAGAAAGCTGTCACAGCTAAAAGACGAGAAGGAGCAGGCTGTCAGAAATAAGGACAAAGAGAAGGAAAAGAAGCTGGAAGAAGAAATCAAGAACGTGGAAAAGCAGATAGAACAGCTGAAATTAAAGGAAAAACGGAAAAAGGAGCAGGGAAATAATGGCGGACAAGAGGAGGAACAAAACGGCCAGAACCCTGTAACTGACGCCTCTTTGGGGCTGGGCAGCATGATTGACGTATACGGATGAAACCAAAAACCTGATGTTGCGCTCCAATGTTAAAAATGGTATAATAAGTTTATTGAAAATCCCATCCATTTCGGGTGGGATTTTCTCTAATTTCGGAAAGGCAGGGACATCCAATGAGCTTATACGGCATTATGCTGGCAGACGACGAAGAAGAGGTGCGCAAGGCCATTATCCGCAAGATGGACTGGGAGAAGTTAGGCTTTAAGGTGGTGGGAGATGCGGAAAACGGGGAGGATGCCTTGGAAAAACTGGAGCAGCTGGAACCTGATGTTGTCATGACCGATATCCGTATGCCCTATATGGACGGGCTGACGCTGGCAGCCAGAATCCGGGAACAGCATCCTTCTATTAAGATTTTGATCTTTTCCGGTTATGATGACTTTGAATATGCGCAGCAGGCCATTAAGCTGGGAGTCACCGAGTATATTTTAAAACCGGTTAACTGCCAGGAGCTGGCTGAGATTTTAAAGCGGGTAAGGCTGAGCCTGGATCAGGAAATTGAACAGCGGCGCAACATTGATACCTTAAGGGAAAGCTATTTGGGAAGCCTGCCTATTTTACGGGAACTGTTTTTAAATGACATGGTGCGCAAAGCTGCGGATATTGGGTCTGTGATGCCCAAGCTGCGGGAGTATGGCATTGACATTCTGGATGCCCGCAAATGGCTTGCTGCGGTGATCCATGTGGAACAAGTGGAGAGGACAGAAGGCCAGGTGCTTTCTCAGCACCAGGAGCTGATTCCCATTTCCGTGCGGGGGCTGGTGGAGGATCATTTAAAACCTTACTGCCGTTTTGCCATTTTTAATTCCATGGAAGGGATTACGGTTATTGCCGCCGTGGATGGGGACAATACTCAGACAGGGCTAATGAACGTGCTCAATGATATTTGCAAAGAAAGCAGACGCATGCTGGAGGTTGCCATTACCGTAGGCGTAGGACATAGCTGCGATACGTTTCAGGAGATTGCCTGCTCCTACCAGACGGCTGTGGATGCCCTGGGCTACCGTGCCATCGTGGGCAAAGGCAGGGTTATTTATATTAATGACGTGGAACCTGTAAGCCGGGGAAAACTTCAGCTGGATGCAGGGGAGGAGGAGGAGCTGGCGGCTGCTGTCAAATTCGGGCCTCAGTCTCGGATTGCCTCAGTGATTCACCAACTGGCGGCCCGCATGGATGACGCCAAGGTTCATGCCAGACAGTACCAGGTGTACATGCTTTCCATAGCCAACTGCATTGTCAGGCTGATGCAGCAGTATGACCTGAATATGGATCAGATGTTTGAAGAGCAGATAACATACAGGGACATTTTGGACAGCATCTGCTATAGGGAGGAATTTGCGGATCGGATAATTCCCATTGCCTGCCGGATGAATGAGGCCATGAACCAGGAGCGGGATAATACTACCAGGAAGGTGATCCGGCAGGCGAAGGAATATATTCGGGAGCATTATGCCAACCCGGAGCTGTCTGTGGAAATGCTATGCCGCCATCTCCACATGAGTCCGGCGTATTTTTCCACCATGTTTAAAAAAGAGACAGGACAGACATATATAAACTATCTGACGGAAGTGCGTCTGAAGAAGGCAGTGGAATTGTTAAATGAGACAGATGACAAGACGTATGTGATTGCAGGAAAAGTAGGGTATCAGGAGCAGAATTACTTTAGTTATGTATTTAAGAAACGGTACGGAGTCTCTCCTACAAAGTACAGAAGCACAGGCCAAAGCAGCGAAGGCCCGGGCTGAGTTTAAGGCGATGTTCGCCCTGGAAAAAAGAAACGGATAATCAGATGACGGAGCAGGGAATGCAAGGAAAAAAGGCAAAGCAGCTGGGAAAAAGCGTCAGAAGCTTTATTGGACGGCAGCTGCCGGGGGAGTACTGGAAAAAGACCAGTATACGATACACGATTTTTATCTATTTTACGGTCAGCGCACTGGCGGCAATTGTGTTTATCGGGGCGGCTCTTTACGTACAGATGTCCCGTCAGCTTATGGCGGCGGTACAGGAGGAGAACCAGGCAGTCTTAGGCCAGGTCAGCCGTTCAGTGGATTCTTATCTGCGCACCATAATGAAACTGTCAGACAGCCTGTACTATGGCGTAATTAAAAATGCAGATCTGTCCCGGGAATCGGTTAACAGCCAGTTTACCCTGCTGTATGACAACAATAAGGACAGTGTGGCCAACATTGCCCTGCTCAGCAAAGAAGGGGAGCTTCTGGAGGCAGTGCCGGCTGCCAGGCTGAAAACAGGGCTGGATGTGACAAAGGAACAGTGGTTTCACAATACTCTGGACAGGACGGACAACCTTCATTTCACAACGCCTCATGTGCAGTATATCTTTGACAATATGGAGAACCAGTACCGGTGGGTGATTACCCTGACCCGGGCAGTGGAGATCACCCACGGCACCTCCACGGATCAGGGGATTCTGCTGATTGACATCCGGTACAGCAGCCTGCAGCAGATCCTGGAAAACATTACTCTGGGCAATGAGGGGTATCTGTACATGATCGGAAACGGCGGCGAGCTTATCTGCCATCCCAAGATGCAGCTTATCGGCACGGGACAGATGACGGAGAACCTTGAAACGGCGGCAGCGTACCGGGACGGCAGCTATGGGGAACAGTACCGAGGCGAGCGCAGGGAGGTCAGTGTCAAATCTGTAGGATACACAGGCTGGAAGCTTTTAAGCGTCACGCCGGAAAAAAATCTGCTTTTAAGCGATCTGAAAATGCGCCTCTTTGCCGTATTTGTGGCGGCGGCATTTCTGCTGCTGCTGGTACTTATTAATGCATTTATCTCTTCCCGCATTACCAATCCCATTCAGGAACTGGAGAAATCGGTTAATGCCATTGAGGCAGGGGAACTGGACACTCAGGTATATGCCGGCGGTTCCTATGAGATACGCCATTTGGGCCGCTCCATCGGGGACATGGCAAACCGGATTAAGGCGCTGATGGAAGACATTGTGACAGAGCACGAAAATAAGCGCAAAAGGGAGTTTGAGACGCTGCAGTCCCAGATAAATCCCCACTTTCTCTACAATACCCTGGATATTATTGTATGGATGATCGAAAACGAGCAGAAGCAGGAGGCGGTAAAGGTGGTAACTGCTTTGGCGCGCTTTTTCCGCATCAGCCTAAGCAAGGGCAGAAGCATTATCACAGTAAGGGACGAGCTGGAACATGTAAGAAATTACCTGATGATCCAGCAAATGAGGTTTAAAAACAAATTTACTTATAAGATCCAGGCTGAGGAGACGGTTTTTGATCTGGCAAGCTTAAAGCTGATGTTGCAGCCTCTGGTGGAAAATGCCATTTATCATGGCATGGAATTTATGGACGGTGACGGAGAAATCGGCGTGAAGGCATATGTGGATCAGGGAGAGCTGTGGTTTGAGGTGAGCGACAACGGATTGGGAATGACAAAAGAACAGACAAAAAATCTTCTGGGAGACAGTCCCCATGTATCATCGCGCCGAGGGTCCGGCATTGGCGTTAAAAATGTAAACGAGAGGATTCGTCTGTATTTCGGCGAGGAGTACGGGCTTTCCATTTGGTCAGAGCCGGATGTGGGAACCATTATCCGGATACATTTGCCTGCCTGGACATACAAGGAGATGGCAGAGAAGGAGCGGGTATGATAGGCAGACGGGGAAAATGGCTCATATTCTTGTACATGGTATTTCTGGCAGTTCTGTTTCTTATGTGTTCTACGGATCTTATCATTCGGGAACCAGAAAAAGAGGTATATCAGATAGCCGTGATCATTGAGGATGCCAGGGACGACAATTACGTCAGCTTCCGGAAAGGCATGGATCAGGCTGCTATGGAGCTTAATGCAGATGTCCATTTTATAACCCTGTATGAGAAAATGGATGTTGACCAGCAGATGGAGCTAATCAGCCGGGAACAGCAGGACGGAGCTCATGCGCTGATTATTGTGCCCGCTGACGAAGACAAGGTGGCAGGGGCTTTGACAGACGGGAGAGTAACCGTTCCGACAGTGCTTATTGGGTCGGAGATTACAGGAGAAAAGGCGGCAGGAACCATTGGAGCAGATTACAAAAACATGGGAAGGCTGCTGGCGGAGGCTGTGATGAAGGATGCAGATGAAACATGCCAGATGCTGATTTTGGAAGAACCACAGAAAAGAAGCAATATGAGCCGCCTGTTTTTGGAAGGCATAAAAGAAGAATTTGAGGAACAG
>CATLBO010000123.1 GCA_949879025.1 uncultured Hungatella sp.
AAATTGTAAAATCCGTACTGTCCGAATCGTACAAAAAATTGTTTTTATCATATTCCCGATAAATGAGCTTTAAGGCTTCAGCAACACCATACTTCTCTTTGTGTTTTTCGATTACCTCCAACGCTCCATTGCAGATTTGTTCTTGCACAGAACATAATACCTCACAAAAGAGAGCCTCTTTTGATTCAAAGAAAAGATAAAACGCTCCTTTTGAGATTCCTACCTGTTTGCAAAGGTCATCGACACTTGTTTTCTTATAGCCATACTGTGTCCAACGCTGCTTACAGGCTTCCTGCAAACTTTTTTTGATGTTTTCTTTTTCTCGTTCTGTAAAACTTCTTGCCATATAGTTTCCTCTCTGACATGACTTAAAATACTGTACTGGTCATAAATATAATATACCATATAGCAGTATATGTCAAGAAATATTTTCAACATATACTATCGCATGGTTAAACCAAAAAAAGGAAAAAGCCGCTTTTTTGACTGGACAGTTTCAGAAAGCAGTAGATGAGCAGGTAGTCTTGTTGAAATTAAGGAAAAAAAGGTAATTCTGTTTGAGAGGGTCGTTGATGGATAGAAAAGAAATCATGAAATATGTTTATGAAGTTGTGATTCAGAGGAGTATTGTCAGGATGGAAAGCTTATATTTATGAATATGTATGTAGCTTAGAATTATAGGAGAAAAGATGTTGACTATTATATGCTGGAACTTTTGATAGACGGAGCAAAGCCTGCAAATAAAAAGTCAATAGTAAATTGATAATTTCAGGCAAAAATTATATGCAGTATTTTGAACATCAAAAAAAGATCACCGTTTATCGCTGATCTGAAATAAGGGTATGTAAGCATTGGTTATTGCGGAAGAGAAGCTAAATATAAACAGGAATTTATATGTTTATCATAATTCCAATCTCATATAAATAACTTCTTGAAATCCTGCTAATCGAGAATTAAAGCCTTTAGGATTTCTGCCATATTCAACAAACCCAGCTTTTTTATATATGGATAATGCTCTTACATTGTCGGCAACCACATTCAGCTCAAGCTGGACATATCCTGCAGCCTTAGCACATTCAATACACGCTGCAGTTAATGCCTGCCCAATCCCCAGCCCCCAAAATTCTTTAACGACACCCATACCGAATTCGGCACGATGTCGTATCTTATATTTTTTCCCCACAGCTTCAATCCCAGCGGTTCCCACAACTACATTATCGACTACAGCAAGTATTTCGATTTCATTTTTACTTTCAGATTTCTCTTTTAGGAATTGACTTTCCTGGATAACATCAAAGCAGTTTTCGTCTGGATAGGTAAGTAAATAATCGGTTTCTCCATGTGTCAAATTAAAGTTGTCAAATACAGCTTGACCATCACATTCTGTCCCATTTCTCAAACAGCATTCAATATCATTTTTTAACATTATCACTTTACTATATTTCAACGCTGATACCTCCAAAATTTCTATTTGAATATAACTGTACCATAGTTTGTATAATTCCAAAAGCAGAATATATATTTTTGCATATCATAAATTTCAAATCCCGGAAACTGGCTTCGATCTCCCAGTGCAGATATTCAGATAAGAAGCTATGTTTTTGGCCGATAGAAACAAGCTATTCCCTATGATATTGCATTATTGGGGAATAGTTTCGTCAGAGGGGATGTCCTTCCCGAACAGAAGAACAGATGCCCGAAATTTCGTTTCTGCTGTTTCAAATTTGGCGGTACCTCTAAAACGGGCCGCTGTGGATTGGACAGAAGAAAGCCCAAGTCCAAGCCCCGGATGATCATAATTTGCAGAAGCAGAAAGCGGTGAGTCGTTCTGGACGAATAACTGCTGCAGCCGAAAGCTGTTATCCACTGTAAAGGATAGAGTATGGGGCGGTGTGAAAAGTCCGCAGACCTTAATATAACGGTTTTCGGAAGGAGTCATTTCCCGACAGGCGGCAAGAGCATTTTCCAGCAGATTTCCAAGCAGGATGCATACATCTGGCTCTGGTATGGGAAGCTGCTTTGGCAGCGGGAGTGATACATTCACCTGAATTCCTTCATTCTCTGCCTGACTCAGATAAAAACGTGTAATGGTGTCAATAGCGTAATTTTTGCAATAAATAAAACTGCCGGCAGATTCAGGGATAGACTGGCCATAAGTGTGCACATATTCTTTTAGGGCGTCTTTATTCCCGTTATCCAGATAGCTCTGTATCAGTGTAAGATGCTGACGCAAGTCATGTCTGGCCCGGCGTGTTTCCTCGATGCGTTTCAGCAGAAGAGCATATTGTTCCTGATGCATGGCAGCAAGCAGCCTGTTGTTTTCAGCCTGTGCTTCTAACTGTGCGTGGCTGCGGGCCGCCTGTAAAGAGCGTATCAGTACAATATATTCTGTCAGCGTGCACAGGAACAGAAAAAGCCTGGAAATGAGGAAGGAGAGGCTTCCTGCTGCTTCTGGGGTTATCTTTACACTATAAACGAAAGAGGTTCCCAGGGACAGGGCAGGTCTGTCTGAACAGAAGCAGGATAGGTGAGACAGTTACTGCCAGGACTGCCAGATGCAGCAGACCGTTTGAGTATCCGTAAAGACCGGAATCCGGCAGACGGGTAAACCGGACCTGCATGAAGCTGGCCATTCCACGGTTGAGGGCAAGGTATGTCACCAAGAAGAAAAAGACAAACAGCGCCTTGCCTGGATGCAGCCCTGTCATATACAGAAAAACAAGCAAATGAACCACCCCAAACAGAAATTCCATCAGGCAGGCAGATAAAGGCTGCGGTACAAAGTAATAGAAGCAGACACACTTAACAAGAAACAGCAAGGACAATATAAAAAATGTTTTCCTTTTGGAGAAACGCAGATGTCTGCTCCAAAAGGGATAATAAGAAAGAACTTGATAGGGCAGTGTGGCAACAGGTGAAGACAGCACATAATCCATTTGATATGCCTCTTTTCATTTAAAAACAATCTGTAATTATGTTTCTATGTCATCAAAGATAACAGGAAGTCTCTTTTTCAGTTCATCTAACAATGGCATGGTTATCTCTCTCATTTGCGGATGCGCAGCTGCAGAAATTCTTAACTTAAAAAATGCCCGCCACTCTCTGTAGTTAGCCGTAATTATAAGCTCTGTTTTTGTACTGCTTGGCAATACGGATCTTGCAATCTGAGGTGTGGCACCCAGATCTATCATTTTCATATAATGTTTTTCCGCATCTTCCATGGCTCTTTCCCATTCCTCAATAACAGCAGCGATGGTATTTGCATCCATATTATTCATTTTTTTGTCAAGGGTAATGCCATTTTCGATATGGATTACATTAATTTCATTGCTGTACTTGTCTAAAGAATAATTTACATAACGTGTGCTTTCCTGGGCAAATGATGCGATCCGATGCCTTACTAATTCATGGGATACTCCGCGGTCAACAGTAAACCTTACTGATAAAGAGGAATGTTCAATCATGGCTTCATGGCCCCGATCAATAAGCATTTTTACAAACTTCTTCGCAGATTCCCCATCTTCTGTAATCCGATCTTCTGATTTATAGCAGACCCTTCCGATTCTTTCAATGTGCTTCATCTCATCAATTCCGTCATGGGAAATAGGTGTTAAAATTTCGAATCCGGCTCTCATTATATTCATTATCTAAAATTCTCCGCTTGTTTTTATATTTCAGGCGGCGGCAGGACAAATTTTGCAGGCCGCTTTTGTTTTCATTTTATAATATCATCTTTCAATAGGAAAAGCAAATAGGAAAAGCTGCCAGAGCTTTTTCTTGACATGGAAGATCAGAATAGTTAGAATAGTTTTAACTAAAAGTTTAAGCAAAAGGAGCGGTTATGTATAACCCCTTATTAGACACTCTGATAACCGTGGCAGAATGCGGGAGTTTTTTAAAAGCATCTGAAAAGCTTTATATTTCTCCCACTGCGATTATGAAGCAGATGAACCAGCTTGAAAGCCATATAGGACTCCCTCTCTTTGTGCGCACCAGTAAAGGGGTTGCTTTGACCGCAGCAGGGAATTCCGTTTACAAAGATGCCAAACAGCTTGTTATACAGTCCCAGGAGGCGGTCTGGCGGGCCTATCAGGCGGAGAAGATAGACCAGATCCTTATCCGTCTGGGGACTTCTGCCTTGTACCCATGCAAAACGTTTATGGATCTGTGGAACACGGCCAGAGATCAGCATCCCCGATTTAAGCTGCAGGTGGTTCCCTTTGAAGACTGTGGTATGGAAAAAGCCTTTGCCAATGTGGGAAAGAAGTATGATGTGATCACAGGCCCTTTTGATTCAGCCTATGCAGCAAGATTCAGCCGATTTCTAGAGCTGGGGCGATATCATTTCTGCATATCCATGCCATGGGGGCACCGGCTCTCCCAGAAAGAATCCCTGTCCTATAAGGATCTTCATGGCGAGAAACTTATGATACAGGAGGCTGGCAACAGTCCTGCTAATTGCAGTCCTGCTAATGATCGGATTCGGGCTGAGATTAAAAGGGAACATCCGGAAATAACGATTTTGGATGTGCCGTGCCGCTATGATCCGGAGATGATTAACAAATACAGCAAGGAAGGCTGTCTGCTTTTAAGCCTGGAGAACCAGGAGGATATTCACCCGGCTCTGGTGTCGGTTCCTTTAATGACAGCTCATACCATCCCTTACGGGATGATCTATTCGGCTAAGGCCAGCCAGGAGACAAGGCATTTTCTGCAGATTATTCAGAAAACTTTAGTTGGTGCTGCCTTGCAGAAAGGCGGTTTATAATGGTGATTTTCAGCGGATGCTTTTCCCCATGGATGCCAGCTGATACAAAGGAGATAAAATGCGCGAAAAGATAACAGAATACATAAAACGAAAATATAAAACTTCCCCGGAATTTCCTTGGGCAAAGTATGACAGCAATGCCGTATTCCGACACAGCGACAATAAAAAATGGTTTGCATTGGCTATGAGTGTCAGCAGGGATAAACTGGGGCTTTCCGGATGCGAAAAAGTCAATGTTCTAAATCTGAAGATAGACGATATGATGTTCCGGGATACGCTGCTGCAGGAGAAAGGCATACTTCCTGCCTATCACATGAATAAGAATCATTGGATTACAGTGCTGCTGGACGGCACTGTGAAAGAAGAGAAGCTTTTTGATTTAATTGATATAAGCTTTTCCTCCACAGGCTCAAAGAAAAAGAAGGAGAAGCTTCGCCCTCCCAAGGAATGGATCATTCCGGCCAATCCGAAATTTTATGATATCCAGCATGCTTTTGACCAAAAGGACATTATAGACTGGAAGCAAAGCAGCGGAATAAAAGCCGGCGACACGATTTTTATGTATGTGGCAGCTCCCGTATCGGCAATCCTTTATAAATGCAATGTCATGGAAACGGACATTCCATATAATTATCAGGATAAAAATCTATCTATTACCCTCTTAATGAAGATTAAGCTTGTGCGCAGGTATGATTCTAAGCAGTTTACGTTTCACAGGCTGAAGGAAGATTATGGAATCTATGCCGTCCGCGGGCCAAGAGGAGTGCCTAACAGCTTAAGCCATGAACTGAACTTGTAAAGATCAGGCAAAATTAAGGCAGGTACCCATCTGGAAACCACAAAAAGATAAAAAGGGCAATTTTTATTAAGACAAGACCTGGCGGGCAGCGCTATAATGAACGAAAAGCAGGAAAGGGTACCAGCATATGGAGGGCATGTCAATAACAAAAAAAATACTTTTTTACATTGAGGCACATTTAGATAAAGAGCTTACTTTGGAGAAACTTGCAGAAGAACTTAAATACTCAAAATTTTATCTTGCAAGAACGTTTAAGGAAAATACAGGGACTACTCTGTATAAATATATTCAGGGCAGACGGATGGATGAGGCAGCCAGAAAATTAGCAGAGACAGAGAAGCCTATTGTGGAGATTGCCTTTGAGGCAGGATATGGTTCCCAGCAGGCATTTACAAAGAGCTTTCGCGATGTTTACATCTGTACGCCGCAGGAATATAGAAAAACAGGAGTCTTTCATCCGAGACACAGCCGGATTTATATGCATTCTATTGTATGGACAGAAAGCAGGAGCGCAGCATGAGTTACGTACCATATGTGATTGAGCAGACAGGAAGAGGAGAGCGGAGCTATGATATTTATTCAAGGCTTCTTTCAGACAGGATCATCTTTTTAGGCCAAGAGGTCAATGACGATTCGGCTAAACTGGTCATTGCCCAGATGCTTTTTTTAGAGGCGCAGGATTCTGAAAAAGATATCCAGCTTTATATAAACAGTCCGGGAGGTTCCATATCAGCCGGCCTGGCGGTGTATGATACGATGCAGTATATGAAATGTGATGTTTCTACCATATGCCTGGGACTGGCAGCAAGCTTTGGGGCGTTTCTTCTTGCAGGAGGAAAAAAAGGCAAACGCATGGCACTGCCCAATGCGGAAATTATGATACATCAGCCTGCGATTCACGGAAACGGCGTTCAGGGGCAGGCAACAGATATAAAGATTGTATCTGACCATATACAGGACAGCAAAAAAAGGCTTAACGAATTATTGGCACAAAATACCGGAAGGACTGTGGAAGAAATCCAGTCTGCTACAGAGAGAGATAAGTATTTATCTGCTGCAGAAGCGCTGGAATTTGGTCTGATAGATAAAATTATTACCAGGCGGTAACATAAACAGGCTGAGAAATGCTGAGAAAGCATTTTTCAGCCTGTTATGCTGCCGAGGAAGAAACCAGAAACAGAGCCATTTTTTGTTCTTTTAGTCTAAAAGAATCCGTGATATACTATATGAAGCAGTTTTAATGAAAAAGACAACAGGCGGAAACGTTTATGAATATGAGATGATGGTGTACACAGCCTGTGAAAAGACATACGTTCCCGAAGAGGAAAGCAGCCGGGACATTATGTGTTAGTAACCGTCAGAAAACGGGAATAAGGAGGATGAACCATGTGGAAATGTCCCAAATGCGGGCGCACGTTTAAAAATCAGAATCAGAGCCATTTTTGCGGACAAGCTCCAGGCACGATTGAAGAATACATCGAAGCACAGCCGGAAGAGGTAAGGCAGTATTTAGAGAGTGTGCGGGACGCAATACGCAGAACCCTGCCAGAAGCAGAGGAACGGATCTCATGGAGCATGCCCACGTTTTGGAAGAAACATAACATAATTCATTTTGCTGCATTTAAAAACCATATAGGTCTGTACCCGGGACCAGAGGCCGTTGAGGAATTTGGGCAGCGGCTGAAAGAATATAAAACCAAAAAAGGAACCATTCAGCTTCCATACAAAAAGCCGATTCCCACAGATCTGATTGCCGATATTGCCAGGTGGTGCTATGAGACGGGCAATCATCCATAGACAATTTCGGGGGAAGGAAAGGAAGCTGAAAGAATCCATAAATAAGAAAGGTTTATAAAGCCTATGAGCTATTATGTTGGAAATGGTGTTTACGAATATCTGAGCAGATGCCCAAAAAGAGACAGCTTCTATTGGACAAGCGGGAACCTGTGGCTTCTTGTATATGGAAATACATACGATGAGCCAAAGGTTCTGACAATCGCATCAGAGGAGAAGCTTGAAGCGGCAGAGACAGAGGCAGAGAAAAAGGCTGCACAAATGGTTGTAAAAATTGCAGGCAATACAGGCATTCCTGTAAATTTCGTCCGATTTGACCCTGCCGCTCCTATTGAAAGAGTGAGGTATTGTGAAAGAGGTATGAAATCCACATCTGTGATTTCTTCGGAGGAGCTGAAAAACCGATTTGCCCGATACGGACTCATAATGAACCAGCTGCCAGCCCAAAAGTCTATTAATGATAAAAGCTCAAGCCCATATCATGTATGGCAGAGATTGAATATGGGAAGTTCTGTTGTGGTTTCTGATATTGATTTGTTGCGCCTGGAAAATCATGAGCCGGAGGAGATCATTGAATTAAAGAGATCGTTTATTCCATTAGACAGATGGAGGCCGTATGAAAAGGATTATAATAATTTCAGACTGCTGTCAGCATTAGCCCAAAAAAGAGGCTTGGGATTTTACATTGTATATAATTACCGGAAGAAAACCCCATTTTTTGATGACGTATCCTATTTGAAGATTTTTCAGTTTGATCACAGGCGGGAAACAGAATGCAGCCTGCTTGGGTACAGAGAGATTGACAAATTTGCAGAACATAAGCTCACAAAGTGGTGATAAAATGGAAAAGATGAGAATGGAGAGCCAGAATATAACTGCCCGCAACATTGCATTGCTTGGTGAAATATTTCCCAACTGCGTTACGGAAAACAAAGATAAGAATGGCCATCCTGTCCTGACTGTGAACATGGACATGCTGCGGCAGATGTTTACAGAAGAGAAACTGCCAGGGGATGAATCCTATGAATTTACCTGGGTTGGAAAGAAGGCAGCAATTGCAGAAGCTCATAGACCAATAAGGAAAACCCTGCGTCCAAGGATTGAGGAGAGCAAAGCCTGGGACACAACAAAGAATCTCTATATAGAAGGAGACAATCTGGAGGCGCTTAAGCTGCTGCAGGAAAGCTACTTGGGGGCAGTAAAGCTGATCTATACAGACCCGCCGTACAATACGGGACATGATTTTATCTATCCGGATTCGTTTAAAATGGATCAGGAAGAATATGCCGGCGGGACCGGATATTTTGATGAAGACGGCAATGTGAATTTCAGAAGAGAGAACACCATGTCAGAGGGCAGATACCATTCTGACTGGTGTTCTATGATGTACTCCAGGCTTTTGCTTGCCAGAAATCTGCTGGCTGATGACGGCGTGATTCTTATAAACATGGATGAGCATGAAATAACAAATCTTCAGAAAATATGCCAGGAAGTATTTGGAGAAGCAAACGATCTGGGAACTATAGTATGGGACAAACGGAATCCTAAAGGTGATGCCCGAACCATTTCCTATCAGCATGAATATATTCTGGTTTATGCAAAAAATAAGGCTGTCTTTACTGAGAACTGCAAAGTGCAGAGACCGAAAAAGAATGCAAGGGCAATATTAAATAAGGCGGCGCAGCTGTTTGCAAAAGTAGCAGATGGCTATACGCTGGAAGACGCAAATTCGGATTTTTCAGCATGGATGCGCCTGCAGAATGATTTTAGCGGCGGAGAGAAAGCATACAACAGGATTGATGAAAACGGAAATGTATACCGTCCTGTATCAATGGCCTGGCCTAACAAAAAGAAGGCGCCGGATGATTACTTTACTCCATTGATTCACCCGGTTACCAAAAAACCATGTCCGGTGCCGGACAGAGGATGGCGCAGCCCGTCAGCAACTATGAGGAGGATGGCAGAAGAAGGACGTATTTTATTTGGCAAGGATGAAACTACGATTCCCAACAGCAAGTATCTGTTAAAAGACAATATGTATGAGAACATTCCATCACTGCTTTATTATGGAGGAAGTGATGTTGATATGCTTGTACAGATGAAAATCCCTTTTGACACTCCAAAGGTAGTGAACATTTGTAAAGAACATATTAAGTCTTTTACAGGAAAAGGAGATATTGTGCTTGATTTCTTTTCAGGCTCAGGGACCGTAGCCCACGGCGTCCTGCAGGCAAACGCAGAAGACGGCCTGGACAGAAGGTTCATAATGGTTCAGATCCCGGAGACAATTGGTGAAAATACGCAGGCATACG
>CATLBO010000124.1 GCA_949879025.1 uncultured Hungatella sp.
TAAATCCACGCATACCCATCGGAATGAATTTTGCATATTTCACAGCCGCCTCCGCCTGGGCTTTGCAAGAAACCTGAGGAAAGAGAAGTCCGTCTCCCCCCATATCCAGACAACGCAATATCCAGCTCTCTTCGATTGCTGGAACACGTATAAACGCCTCTTTTCCTTCTGCCTTCGCAGCAAATATCATATTCTGAGCCGTCTCAAAATCAGTCACCCCATGTTCCATATCAATAATCGTAAAGTCAAACCCTGCTTTCGACATGATATTTGTCACATAAGGGCTTGGAATCTCCGCCCATGTGCCAATCTCAAATTTCATCCCTCGATTGTCTCCTTACACACTCATTCTATTTCAATCGGTTCAATGATCATCTCTGAACGAATCATCTCTCTATCTAAAAACGGGAATTGATCCTCCAGCGTCCTTCTCAATATCCTGTGCTTCTTATTCATGGCATATGAGTTTTTCAAAAACTGCTGTTTCTCTGTGCATATAATCTCACATAAAACAGCCTTGTCAGAAGAAAGCACCTTCTTTATAGTTTCTTCCAGATAAGTTCTCTCTGAAATCACGGCATAATCAATTCCAAAGCAATCCGCCACCTTATGGAATTCCGGAATTGTTACGCCATTAGACGAGTCAGTCCCTATAGTCCGGCTCCGAAACAGTTCCTTCTGTCTTTCCCTGATAACTGCATATCCATTATTGTTAATTACAAATATTTTAACAGGTATATTCTGTGAACTAATTGTTTGAAGTTCCTGAATGTTCATCATAATAGACCCATCGCCAACGATACAGATGATCTGTTTTTTTGACGCATAATATGCTCCTAAAATTGCCGGGATTGCAAATCCCATAGCTCCCTGAGAAACGGGATGAATGAACCGCGCTTTTCTTTTCAGGCACATTGTAGTGGGAAAAATCAGCTCTTCGATACCGGCATCTGTTATGGCAACGGCATCCTCTTCTGCATTCCTTCCAATCACTTCCGCGGCTTCATACATATTGATTTTTCCTGTTATATCCTGATTTTTATATATATTCTTGGGAAATATCTCCTTCCAGTGCCTGCACTGCTTTATCCATTGATCCCTGTCCTTTTTATAGTATTCCGGCTTCTCAGCTAATAATGTCAGAACATCTTTCGGGTCCGCATGCAGAGTAACCATTTCCCTAAACTGATTTTCCTTTAACTCATTCTCATCCACATCAACGACAATAATATCTGCTTCCCTGGCAAATTTTTGACGTTCCTGTCCTGTCAGCATTGTAGAAAGTCTGCATCCTACTGCCAAAATAAGATCTGCATTTTGTATCGCAAAATTTCCTGCCCTTGTTCCGCTCATACTTCCCACAGCGCCAATGGAATCTTCATTTTCATCAGTAAAGATATCCACAGCTGACGCATCATACACTGCCGGAATCTTAGAAAGCCTCAAAAACAGATCCAGTTCTTCCAAAGCATCTGCTTTTCGTATCCCTGAACCAATTAAGACAACAGGCCTGTTGGATATTGTTAAACGGTTAAGAATACTCTCAATATTTACTTTGGGCAAAAGACTTTCACAAGTTATAAAATGCTGCATACTTTCTTCTATAACCCGCATATTCTGAACATCCAATGGAACATCGATCCATACAGGTCCTTTTCTTCCATGTGTAGCCTCGTACAATGCTTTATCCATCACAAAACCAACATCATCTGCCTTCTCTAACATGGTTGCATACTTTGTTATAGGTTTGACCAAGGCAATAATATTATTTTCCTGCTGCCCATATGTACGAATCTCTGCATGTGTATGATAAGTTGTCTCATTAAGCATATTCTGCCCTGAAATAACGATCATCGGCACATCATCCTGCCATGCACACATAACACTCGTAATTGCATTTGTAGCCGCACATCCTGTAGAGACGATACATGCCCCAAGATTTCCCGTATATTCACCATATGCATATGCCGCATATGCTGCACTCTGTTCATGGTGTGTTGACACACTATATATTTTTTCATTTGCGCCAACTGCATCTGATAAATATAAAATGCCGCGTCCTGTCACCATAAAAACGTGTCCGACACCAAATTCAATTAACCTTTTTATGATATAATCCGCTACTCTCATCTTCTTTATAACTTACGCTTGGCGTAAATGGTTTTTCCTCCATGATTTAGCTTGAGATAAAAAATAATGCAGTCACTCATAAGCCTCCACATTACGCAAATTCCCATAGGCACGAATCAGAACAACAGCAACTGTATGTTCCGTCATAAGGCCCTCTGTTTTTTTCATCTATGTGGTGCCATTCTCTGGTTTTACATCCCATAGCACTGGCTCCAATTCATTACAATCTATGATCTCCACATCCTGTATCATCACCGGAATCCCCTTCTCCTGGCACAGCTGTACCACGCTGCTCCAGTCACCATAATACCCGTCACTTACTGCAATGGCCCGGTCCAGATCCGCCGTATCGTCATAGATCCCCCATCCCTCGCTCCGATAGGCATCCACAATTTTCTTATACTCGTCCCACAGCCTGGTCCTTACTGACTTAATCGTCGCCTCAATCAGCGGATGGGGCCTCCACAAAAGCGCCACTTCTTTCTGATTCTCCTTAAATGCCCGCAGCACATCCCTGATCTTTGCATTCATCTTTTCATTATGGTTAAGCAGCGCCTGTACGCTGGTATTGTAAAAGATAATTTTTTTCCAGCTTCCATCCGGCTTCTCAATCACCTTCAGCCACTCATCCGGCACTGTCACGCTTTCTTTCCTGACAGCCATTACTTTGTCCACCTTCGGCGATCCAAGTCCCAAAATTTTCTTTTCCCAATATTCCTTCGTATCTTCCCCCGAATGTTCCTTCATAAAATCTGTCAGTATCTTTACATAAGCCTTCCTCATATTTTCTGACTGTACAATCACCTGATCCGCATTGATGACACCTGTAGTGATGCAAAAATGTTTCATTCCTTCCAGCACTTCCTCATTGTCCGCATCAGGCTCTGCCAATATGAAATATGGCACATAGATCAGTTTCTCTGTAAATTTTTTCAGATTGCCCGAATAGAAGAACGGATGGACGCTGGTCACATAATTGGAATTGTCATAAGGATTATGAATAAAAATCATATCCGGCTTACGGTTTTCAAAATCATATTCATCATATCTGGTAACAGGCACATAATCCGGATATAAATCTCCTTCATAATGCTCCTCCCGGAAGCTTCCGTCCGGGTTTTTATCGTAATAGGGAATGGGGATCACATAGGCATCCGTGTTTTCATCCTCATCCGCTGCTTTCCATATGCTTTCCAGAGAGTCCCACATGGAAGCCTTATAAGGCAGAAACACCGCTTCCTTCCTGTCCTCCGGCAGATCCTGGCAGAGACGCTCCTGCAGCTCAAAAAGCAGTTTCCTGATTTTCTTTGCCTGTTTCCGGCAGCCGTATTCATCCTGTGTGGAGAGGCTCATCTGATATATTTTTTCACAATAATCTTCCAGCATGGAAACCAAAGAGCAGTAAGTCTCTCCAAAGGTTTCCAGGTATGTGCCTATCTGCAAAGCAGCATCCTGGCACTGCACAAATACATCTGTCACGTCTTCCGGATCTGCGGGAAGTACTTTTGTGACAGAGTCATTGGCCTCTGACATGGTTTTTATCAGGCTTAAGATATCTTTCTTTCTGCATTGCTTCACCCTTGCCGCCTCCTGTTCCATGACTTTTTTATCATACGAATTAGCCGGACATTTCTGTCTGGGAGTTTATTTTCCTCCCTTCGCTCCGTGTTCGCCTCAGGCAGGCCACGGTCCTGGCATATCGGAAAGCTGCCAGAGGCAGCTTAGGTAATGCCGTTGGGATATCTCCATAAAAAGGCGCAGTGCCAGATTGCGTTGCCGCCTGCCATGCAGATATTTCCCGCCCGCCATGGCTCTTTTGTTGTATGCACCTTTCGCCATGGCATTCTATGTTTTACATCCATCCCTGCGATCCATAACCGGTAAAACCTTCCTCCGAATACTCCACATCTGCTTTCGCATCTATAGGGCCTGGAATGGGTTTATTCCCAGGGGGTATGAGTCCACCTTATTTGCTTAATAGCCTCTCAGAATCTCTAAATCTTATTACACCAGAAGCAATCTTATCGGCTCATTTACTTGATTCCTTGTACTTCTTCTCAATATTCCTGGCCCCGTTGAAAGCCATGGTACTCTTAAAGCCGCAGCTTTCACAGACAAAGCCCTCTTCCAGCCGCTTTCCTTCCGCCCCGCAGACACAGCATACAGTTCCTGTTCCTCTGGAGTTAATCTCCACCAATTCGATACCGTTTTTCTGGCACTTCTGCGCCAGCCGCTTTCTCACATATCCCTGGGGCCCCTCAGTTACTTTCCGGTTTGATACTTTATACTTAAGCTTTGTCCTGTCAATGGTAATCGGTCTTGTGATGACGATCTTCCCCGGTTTTTCCGTTTCCAGCATCCGGTTAAGCTCGGCGTTGATATAGGATTCTATTCTTGCCTGTTCCCGCTTTTTCTGCCGGTCATATTTCTGGACGCCTAGGTTATTGGCCTTAATCGCATCCGCCCTTTTTTCATCTCCCAGGGTAAGGCTTTCCTGATATCTGGCCTGTGCCCTGCGCCGCTGTCTGTTTTTTTCCATCAGGCGCTGGGATTTTTCCGATGACAGCTTTCCTGCCTCTTTGCCGTAAATGTTTCCCGATGACAGGGTACACATATGCTGGTAACCCAGGTGGATATACAGCACATTCTGATAATCCTCATGCTTCTTTTCCTTTACCTCTGTGGGAATGGCAATTACGGCATGGTCAGCTTTGATGCAGATACGAATCTGCCTGGTGCTGGTTTTCTCATCTTTTAAGGGCAGTTTTACCCTCTTTCTGGGCACTCTGGATACCAGATAAAGACTGTGTTCCTTATAAGAATAGCCTGCCGGCGACACACAGAAGCTGTCACTGTTTCCTGATGCAGGCTTCATCTGGTATCTTCTGGTAAGCCTTCGGAGAAGATTGTTCAGGCGGTTTACATGATCTGCATCCATGTTCAGCCCCGCAGCTTTGTGAGGCATGGGATACGCTTCTCCCTTTAAAATGGCTGCGTACACAGCATCCAGCTTCAGAACCGTGCGCAGATACATGCGGTCGTCACTGCTTAAGTTTTCATTGGCAGTGATCAATGTCCGAATCTTGTTTTTCAGGATTCCCCAGGTACCTTTGATGTCGCTGACGGCATCTCTCACCGCCAGTTCGTAATAGACCGACGGCAGCTTCAGCTGCTCCCGCAGCCCGCAATGGCGCATCTCCGTCATTATGTCATAGATGGAAGCAAGTCTTCCAAGGCCTCCCGGCCCAGAATACCTTTCATACACATTTCCTTTCACCCTGGCATAATCCGCAGCAATCCCTCTCAGGAACTCCATGGTTTCCTGGGGAAGAGCCTCTGTATGCTGCCATATGGTTTTGGTAATCACTTTGTTCTTCTCCATATCTTTTTCATGAAATCCGGCTTTTTATGCCGATGAACGGACTTATATACAACATTCAGTGACATTTTTCATCTGTTTGCTGCAGTTCAGAAGAGCAAAATTAAAATATGTGAAAAATAGCTATTGCCAAAAAGTATAAGTTTTGGCAATAGAAAATGCTGGGTAAAATTCCATAAGAAAAACGGTTAAGAATATTGATTTATTGACGATAATATATTAAGATATGTAAGAATTTATGGCTTGCAAAAAGTGACCAAAACTTATAGGTTTTTGTCACTTTTTGCAAGTGCTTTACTTTTAATGCTCCGCCGCCCAATAGACGGCATAAATTCAGGGATGCCAAATAAGCCCGCCGAGCTTTCATGCATGATGGTGTGTCCTTGGCCTGGCCCATGGGGGATTTTATAAATATAATAGACATTGATTTTTAAATTTAACGTTAGTATATACCACTTTCAATTAAAATCAACTCTTTTCTATATTTTAACACTTCATCTTATTTGGCATTATTTTTGTTTTGGGCTGCCTGATCTATATCGGCTTTTTCATCTTGTGCCACGATCCCTTTCAGCTGCGTGGTGCTGACACCTTCTGTATAAGGAAAAAACACCAGGTCCGCCCCGTGCCTCTGCAAGAACTCCCTTTTCGCCATCCATTTCGGATCAACGGCATAATCGCTTCCTGAAAACTGCACATCAAACCTATATCTGCGGTATGCCTCGTCCGTATCCCCCTGGTCAACCGGGATCTCCACCGCCTCGTCCACGTACTTGCAGGCCCCCACTATGGCCAGACGCTCTTCAAACGGTATCCTGGGCCTTGATTTCTTATGCTTTATCACTCCCTCGTCCGTCACTACACCCACTATTAAATACCCGCACTGTTCCTTCGCCCTCCTCAGTAAGTTCAGATGCCCTATGTGGAACAGGTCAAATACCCCCGCCACATATCCTACATGATATTTCTTTACCCCGCCTTCCTCCCCTTGCGGGGCACGCCCTTCAAGATTCCTGCTCTCTCCCCAGGGCCGTCTTAAGTATTGGTCTTCTCTATATGCCATGTTGGGGTCATACACGCTGAAGTTCGGTATTCCCGCTTTGCGCAGCTGCCTCACCACTGGCGCATAATCCCTTATACACACCATTACCTTGTACTCCGCCGGATTCATTCCCTTCAGCATGTCAGGGCTGTGCACCATAAGTCCGTCTGTCATAGTTCCCCAGCGGCTCCTGTCATTATCCAGATACCCCGCTGCAGGATAGGCGTGCTCATACTTTTCCCGAAACCGCCGGGCATATTTCCCTGATCCGAATAGGTACAGCCTGCGGCCCTGGGCATGATGGAAAATGTCCTTGAATATCAGCCCATACTCTTCTTCCGAATAGTTCATCCTCTTTCGATTCTCCATGACTGCCCCCCGCTCTCTCCTGCCTTCCCGGAAATAATCCGACAGCCCGTCGTCATGGCGCAGCTCGTTAAGGAAGCGTCCAGTGAACTTCCCGAACAAGTCCTTATGCTCCCTCAGCCCATACCGCTCCATCAGCTCTTTACGGGGCAGGATAAGGTTAAGGTCGTCATGAAATTTGTATATGAATTCAATGGTCCTCAGCAGAATTGCCTTGGCTGGCACGTTTTCCAGATACAATTCCTGGTCATAAAACACGAATTCCCCATTTATATGAAAGCAGTTTAAAGATACCATATCCAGGTACCCTCTTTTCAGGATGACGCCCAGGGCCTCCTTCTCCTCCTCTGTGCCCGTTGCGATCCTCTTCCATTTGTCCCTGTTGGGGTCATCCCCCTTCCTCTCTTCCCATCCTGGCTCGAACCGTTCCCAGTCTATCTCATCATAGGAGGCCTGGTCCGAAGAATGGAGGATCGTATCCCAAAAGCCATCAAGCTGGCATAAGAAGGACAGCGCATCTTCTTTCAGCAGACGGCGGAAATAATCATTGGCCGGGACACCTGCCATGTACGGCATCACAAGGGCGTCCCCCCTCATCTCGGCATCCACCATTCTGACTCCCCGAGATGACAGGTACCTGTGGTTTTCCAGCATCTGTCCCAGCTTCCGCCTGCCAGGCCCATACAGCGCACGCTTCTCCACCAGCCCGTCCCTGCGCACGATGGTGGCCATGGCGTCGTCAGTCCCCCGTTCCCCGGAAAGAGTCACCTGGCTCACTGGCGCATATACGCCATCAAGCGGGCACTCAATAAAGAAGCCGTTGGCCATGGCATGGAGCATCCCGTTTTCCATCAGCGTCGGATACAGCTCCTCCTCCATTAAGAATACCGTGCCTGGGTTGTTGTACTCTGGGAACACCCGGATGTCCAGGGCCTCGTTGGGCTCATAGTCTTCCGCCAGCAGAAGCTGCGGATTGGACGTCTTCGGAAATACAGAATAAAAGCGGTGCCCCCCAAAGCCCGCCTTCTCCAGAAATCCCGTTAATTCCCGCTTGGAATATGCCCTCCCCTCCATGGTCTTGCGCTCCCACGAATGCAGGTGGCGGTAATTCTCTATCCCGTCATAGTTCTTTCCACTGAAGGCGTCCTGATCCCCACAGAAGTACCGGATTCCCAGTCGGTTATCCGCCGCAAGGAGCAGCTTCCCCTCCGGCTTCAGCATCGTCCGGAGGCGGCGCAGCCCTTCCTCCGCATGACTCATATATTCGATCACGTCAACTGCCACAATGATGTCATATTTTCCCTGGCCAGTTTCTCTCCTGTCAGCCTTTCCCCCGGTGGATGCGGCGTCAGCGCAGCTTCCTCCCTCTCTGCCGCCTTCTTCATTTTGCCTTCTGTCTATCTCCTCAAGGGGGATGAGATCCGTCCATACCCCCATTTCCTTCAGCGCCTCTGCCGTCAGCCTGCTGTTTCCGCAGCCCCACACCACGCAGGCCGCCCTGCTTCCCTTTTCGATTTCATACCATTTTACGATTGCCTTGGGCAATTCCTTCAGCCGCTGTTCTGATGTCATCTTTTCCTCCACTTTGCCAGACAGGTGCTACAAGCCCCGTATAAACAGATCCGTGCTTCCGAATGCGCTTAACGGAAGCTTGTATACTGATATGTTTTCTCTTCCGATCCCACTCTCCTCCAGCTGCCTTGCAATCACTTCCGGGCACGTCCTGTTCGCAATCAGGTAATGCGCCTGAGGATACCTGCTGACAGCCTCCTGGGGCGGAAGGACTTCGTATCCTTTATAAGCGCCGCCCCACTTCTTGCAGTCGTTGTCACAGAACGCCACGATGTTTTCCAGACGGTTCATCCTCATCAGGCACAATGCGAACCTTGCCGCCTTTCCCGTGCCGAACACCACGATCTGGCCTTTGTCCGCCATCCTGCTAACGAACTTCCGGTATACGTCGCAGCGAGCCTTCGCCTTGACGGCTACATACTCCTCGTAAACCTCTGGCTTCTCAATGAACAGGCACATTTCTATCCACTGGTCCGTCTCCATTTCCTCCTGCCTTAAGAGTCCCCGCTCCCTGTCATCGGCGATGATCTCACGGAATTCGTCCAGAACCGACAGCACGGCTTCATTAGGCAGGCTGTGCTTCCGGAAAGTGGTATAAGGCGAAAGCGCCATCATCACTGTCTCCCTGGCCATAAACGCCCTCCTGGCCCTGTCCGTGACACCCTCTTCCTCCATCTTCCTGCGGACGTACCGGCACTCCCCCAGGTTGAACTCCGCAAACCTGGGATTGTACGTTGATGAGGCCCCGTTATCCCTCCGATACCGGTACACAAGCTCTTTCAAAAACATCCCTCTCCTTAAATTCATGTCCGTCAGGTAGCGGAAGCCGCAGTCTTGAAATGCCGCCCCCGGGCTTTCATTCAGTCTGATGTGGAACTCTTTCAGGAACTTCCTGCTGTAAATCCCGTTCCAAATGTAAATGTCGGGGGACCGTTCCCTGTCCATAAAGTATCGGGACGATATGATCTTATCCGTGTCAGCCAGCGGCTTTTCCAGCAGATGCACTTCCCCTTCATACGGCGTCACCATCGTGTAAAAGCCTGCCTTGGCATAGTCCAGGCCGTTTTCTGATGCCGCCCGATATAAAACCTGGTACATGTCCGGCTCTATACAGTCGGCAGTCTC
>CATLBO010000125.1 GCA_949879025.1 uncultured Hungatella sp.
TTGAACCGAAATCTTTTGCATCCCATGCCATAATATTAACATACATCAATTGTGAATGCTTAATTTTCGTATCTCTGTCAAAACCTCTTGTTTCAATTTTCTTACCTTCTTTTGTATACTTTAGTTTATCCTCCAACTCATTCTTGTATCTCGGCAAACTTCGTAGATATAAAAAATCATTTTTAAAATATCTCATAATCGTCATTTCAGCTTTCCAATAATCTGAAATCGCATTTAAAATTTGTGTGTCATATTCAATTTTTTTAATCTCTTCAACAAAATGTTTTTGAAGTAATGACTTCACATTTTGTTCAGGAATATCCATATCTGCATAATCCGCAGGTAATGGCACTTGGAGCGGACTTATATATGCAGGAGCCTCCTGTTGTAATATTACATCAAATTCTTTTCTTGTAACCTCCCACCGATGTGGAGGATCTTTTACAAGTGCCAGAATTCTGCCAAGTAATGCCCCAATATAATAGTCCCTGTTTTTCTCTGGAATATTACCTATATAACTATTAAACTCAGTAGATATTCCCAAAATCTGTGGTTGTGATGGCTCGATTGTAAATCGTCTCAATATGTCCAACAATTTATTTTCATCATATAATGCATGATCAAATATCATATTATAATATTTTCTAAATGTGTCTTCTTTCTCTTTATGTACATTTCCAATTGACTTCAATATCGAAATCTTATCCTTGGCTTTCTTACTATTCCAATCTTTAAAAGATGAATTTGGAGACACATTAGCTGTAGTATGTAAAATTAAATTAGTAAAATTCGTAATCCTGCTATATTCTACATACCAGTTAGATAAAGTTTTCCAAAAATCCACATCCCGGTCTCTAAGTTTCTTCTTTCCCAAATGATGTTTTACTTCTTTTTGAAATGAATCTTTAGATAGTTCTGCTATGACACTGACATCTCCATTAACTTCAATCTGTAATTTGTCACTTGTACCCATTTTAAAGCAATGCAATAGTGAAATATAATATTGGAATATATCTCCCATCTTTTTTAAAGTAGCATCATTTACAGCTCTATCCATAAAAACACTCCTTTTTGTCCTAGATATATTACATTGTAACATATTTTTCTACAATAAAAAGTGCTTTTTGTCATTTTGGGGATAAAACAGCCACCATTTCAGGTGGCTGTCAAACTCTTTAAAAATTCAGACAATTCCAATCATATCCTTAACACTGACACAAATCTCTTTTTTCATTATTTGCACAGGCATCCCCGCCTTACTCTTCTATTCCATTCTCAAACCTCCACTGGATATGTATGGACTTATCATCATACACATAAATGCAATCTATAAAAGCTTCCACCATCTCCCGTGTCAGTTCCTCCATGCCCAGATAGTTCTCCAATGTCTGCTCTTCCATCTGGCCGGACGATACAAGATGCTCCAGCTTCGCCAGTTCTTCCTCCAGCCGTTCCTGATCCTCCTGCGCTTCTACCTGCCTGTGGGAAAGATCTGCCTGCCTGCTCTTAAAAGTCTCCCGGCTGATTTCTTCGTCCGCCAGCTGTTCATAAAGCCTTGCTTTCCGCTCCTGGCATTCTTTCACGCTGCCCTGCAGGGCAGCCAGCTGTTTTCGCAGAACCGGTATCCGCCCGCTGTCCTCTGCCTTTTTCTTCAGTTCCTGTCTGTCAAGAAGGGCTTCCATATAAACCCTCACCGCTGCAAACACCGCCTCTGCAAGTTCGGATTCCTTCAAATGTCCTTTCATGCACCGGCAGTCCTCCGCCCGGCGTCTGGTGATGCAATAGTATCTGGGTGTGGGAGACTTAATCCTTTGGAGGGCATACTGGCAGTCTGCACAGCGGATCTTCCCGCTGAACAGATAAGTTGTGAAAGAAACCTGTTTCCGCCCTTCCTGCTCCCTCAAAATTTTCTGGGCTGCCATAAATTCTTCCCTGGAAAGGATAGCCTCATGGCAGTCCTCCACGATGACCCATTCCTCCCGGCTGCTTTTCTTTGTCCGGTAATCCCCAACCACCGGACGGTAATGCTTTCCGTAGACATTCTTCCCCAGATACCTTTCGTCACGCAGGATGCTCACCACAGTGCTTCCGTCCCACACTTTATTGTCCCCAACGCCAACCCACCATTTATGAAACTCCCCGTGCCTGTTTTTCAGCTGGCTTGGCGTGGGTATCCTTTCCCGGTTCAGCACCCGCAGGATCTGCATGACGCTCATGCCCTCCCCTGCCATCCGGAAAATCCTCCGCACAATGGCGGCGCCCTCCGGCTCTACCACCAGCTGGTTCCTGTTTTCCGGTGCCTTCTGATAGCCGATGGGGGCAAAGGGACTCATAAACTTTCCGCTCTGGGCCTTCGTCCGTTTTCCGCTCCTGACTTTTACAGATAAATCCTGGCTGTAATAACCATAGATCACATTGCGGAAAGCAATCTCAACCCCGCTGGTAGCCCCGTTGCATTTTGCGCTGTCATAATTGTCATTGATGGAGATAAAGCGGATTCCCATAAAGGGGAAAATCTGGTCAACATAATCACTCACCGTCAGATAGTCCCTGCCGAACCTGGAAAAATCCTTGACAAGGATGCATCCTACCTGTCCCTTCTTCGCCATATCCAAGAGCTTCTCCATCCCCGGACGTTCCATACTGGTTCCGGAATAGCCATCGTCACACAGCTCCATGACCTGGTATCTGCCCAGTTCCGGGGTGTCCTCCACATATCTCCTTAACAGTTCCCTCTGGTTGACAATGCTGTTGCTCTCGTCCTTATCCTCCCCATTATGATCCATATCCTCAACGGAAATACGCAGATACAGGATAAGGAGGCTGTACCCGCTCACGCCGTTTCCTCCTGCTTTCCGGACAGCGTTTCCTCTAACTGCCGGAAGGCATCGGAAAAGCGGAACTCAATTTTTACAGCAGTGCTGCTGTAAATGATAATCTTTTCAATCAAAGCCGCTGCCATTTCCCGTGTCAGCCCGGTCTGCCCCCGAAACCGGAGCATGGTTTTCAGCCAGGGGTTTTCTGATGGTTCTTCCTCATGGATGGACTGGCAGGAGCGTTTCAGTTCCGACAGCCTCTCCTGCAGGGCCGCCTCTTTCTCTTTGTACCGGTTCTGGGCATAGATATAATCCCTCTCGCTCATCAGGCGGTCTGCATAATCGTCATACAGGCTTTCCCTGTGCCTTTTTGTCCTCCTTAGTTCTGACTCTGCCTCGCTGATCTGTATCTCCAGCCGCTCCCGTTCCTGCCGGGCAGGGCTTTCAAAACGCAGCGAAGCTGCCTTCCTTTCCATTTCTTCCGCAAGGCTTACCTGTACGTTCACAGCCCCGGATACCGTATCCAGAAGTTCCAGTTCCCGGATCGTTCCAAACCCGCATAAATCCTGATTGCCTGCATGAATGGGGCAGATATAATTGTACCAGATATGAAGCTGCGGTTTCTTCCGTTTGTTCTCCCGTATATTTTTATACCGCACCAGCTTTGTCCCGCAGTCACCGCAGTATACAAGCCCTTTTAAAAGGTTCTCGGTATTCTCCACACCGGAAAACCGCTCCTGTTTCTGCCAGTATTCCTGCTTTTTCAGGCTGTTCAGCTTCTGCACTTCATCAAAGGTTTTCTGGTCTATGACAGCCTCGTGGGTGTTCCTGACAATGAACCACTCTTCCCGTGGAAGGAATTTCTGCTTCTGCCCCTGGAACAGGGATTCCCGTTTCCTGCCCTGCACCATATGGCCCAGATAGACCTCGTTGGCAAGGATCTGTTTCACCGTCTCTGTCCGCCATGGGCTGTCTGCAAACCTCCTGTCCTTCACAATCCCCTGCATATACCGGTACTGACCGGGGGACGGGATGCCCTGTTCTGTCAGCCTCCGCGCGATTTTCTGGTAGCTGGTTCCCTCCAGCCTCCAGGCGAACATGTCACGCACTACCGGCGCCGTATTTGGGTCAACCACAATTTTGTGCTTATCCTCCCTGGACTTTATGTACCCGTAAGCCGCCCATGTGCCGATAAACTCGCCCCGCATCTGCTTTCCGCGCAGGGCCGGACTGATCTTTGCGGAGATGTCACGGGCATATACGTCATTTACAAGGTTTTTCAGGTGGAGGGAAAGCCCGTCCGCCGATGCCGGGTCTGCACTGTCATAGCCGTCATTTACCGCTATGAAACGGATGCCCAGAAAGGGAAATACCTTTTCCAGATATTCGCCCGCCTCAATATAATTCCTCCCAAACCGGGACAGGTCCTTGACAACGATGCAGTCTATCCGTCCTGCCCGGACATCCTCCATCAGCCGCTCAAATCCATCCCTTTTAAAGTCTACGCCTGTTTCCCCGTTGTCTACATAGACGTCAAAAATAGAGAAACAGGGCTTTCCTTCAAGGAACTGGCGCAGCAGCGCTTCCTGGGTCTCCACGGTATCGCTGTCCTTTTTTCCGCTGTCAAAGACTGACAGCCGGACATAGAGCGCCGTCTGGCAGACCTTTTCCATGGCGGTCTGCAGGCCGGTTCCTTTCCGGGGTTTTCCCATCCCGCCCGAAAGCCTTTTGTGCTGTTTCCTGCTTGTTCTTGCCATCCTACAGCACCTCCCTTCGGAGTGCTGTTATGCCCCGGAACGCTGCTTCTTCCTGAACTGCTGTATTTCCTGCCAATATCCTGGCACTGTCATACTCCATCTGGAACCGGAAGAGGATATGTATCCGTTTCCCCTCATAGACTTCGATCCGCTCAATGAGTGCCACTGCCAGCTTCCGTGTCAGCTCCCGGATATTCCGGTATTCCTTAAAATGCTCAATCCATTCCTGTTCTCCGGTATTCCCGTTTACAAGGTTCTCGATCTCCGTTTCCAGGGCCTGCACAGTCTTTTCTGCTTCGCTGATCCTGGCATCGTATCGTTTTCCAAAGGCGATATAATCCTCACGGGACAGGATGCCGTCTGCATAGTCCTCATGGAGCTTCATCTTATACCGCCGGTATTTTTCCACTTCCTGCTGTTTTGCCTGTATCCTGCCGTCCGCCTTTTTCACTGCCCGGGCAGTATAAGGCAGCCGGGCAATCTGCCCCAGGGTGTCCTCAATATCCAGAACAGAGGCGATATGCTCCTGCAGGGCCCCAAGGACTGCCTGCTCCAGAGCCTTGTCACGGATACTGTGGCTGCTCCTGCACCCTTCCCGGTTCTTATGGCCGGAACAGACATAGTAAATATAGGGTTTATCCGCACGGGAGTTGTTCTTGCGGATCATACTGCTCCCACAGTCCCCGCAATAAACCAGGCCGGAAAGCGGAAACACCGTATCCCGGCTTGGGGCTGTGCGGGTATCCGACATGAGCAGCGCCGCCACGCTTTCAAAGGTCTTGCGGCTGACAATCGGCTCATGGCTGTCCGGCACTCTCACCCACTTTTCCTCCGGCACGTCAAACAGTTTCTTTACTTTATAATTGGGCGTGCTACGCTTCCCCTGCACCAGCGTGCCCATATAGACGGGATTTTTCAGGATGCGGAACACTGCCACTGCCGTCCAGCTTGCCCGGTCATTCTTCTTAAAGGCACTGGCGTACCGGCTGCCCTGGGCCTGTTTATATTCCATGGGGGAAAGGATATCCTCTCCGTTCAGCCAGTCTGCAATGGCCTGTGCGGAATATCCCTCCAGTTTCTTTTTGAATATCTCCCTCACCACGGCAGCCGGTTCTTCATCTATCACCAGATGGTTCTTATTTTCTTCATCCTTCCGATAGCCGTATGCCGCAAAGGGAGCGATGCACTGACCTTTCTTCCTCTTGATGTCCAGATGGCTGCGGATCTTGATGGAAATATCCCTGCAGTACGCATCGTTCATCAGGTTTTTCACCGGCACGATCAGGTTGTCGGAAGAAGTCCTGGGCCTTGCGCTGTCATAATCATCGTTCACCGAAATGAACCGCACCCCCATGAACGGGAATATCTTTTCAATATATTTTCCTGTTTCAATAAAATTCCTTCCCAGACGGGAGAAGTCTTTCACAATGATACAGTTGATCTCCCCCGCTTTCACTGCCTCCATCATCTGTATGAACCCCGGACGGTCATAGTTGACCCCGGAATACCCGTCATCCGTCCTCACCTCATGGAGCCGTATCTCCGGGTGGGAGGAAAGATAATCCATCAGCAGCTCCCGCTGATTGGCAATGCTGTCGCTTTCCGCCTTGTCCCCGTCCTCATGGGACAGGCGCAGATATAGATCGGCATCATATTTTGCCTGTTTTTTTGCTTCCATATGATAAACTCCTGCTCGATTGGATTTCAGGAAACCCGTCAGGAGCCTTACCGAAAGTCCGTGCCACAGGGTTTACCCGCCCCTGTGTCCTGGATTCAAGCTTACCATAAAGCCGCCTGCGCGTCCAGGCAGATTTCCGGAATATCCACAAAAATATGGTTTCCTGTTTCTCTCATAATGTCTGCAGGTACTGCTCCATCCGCTGCTCAAATGTCACCCCGTCCTGGGAAAACCCCACACTGACCGCAATCTTCCCCACCCGGAAACAGTAGGGGTTGCGTACCTGCCGGACAAATTCTTCCATCCGCCGCTCCCTTGGCAGTTCCCGGTCAATGGTTATCTCCTTTATATCCACAAGGGAATCCGGGTCAGCCGTCCGCACATCCACTTTCTTCAATGCGTCAAAATCCACCTGGGACAAATCAAAACCCATAGGCATTCCTCCCTCTTCTCTTTGCTCCATATGCTTTTCCTATCCATCCACTAATCTATTCCCCTGGCAGATTGTCCTATGACATCCCCCTAAATCCGGTTCCCGCCGGAAATCGCTGTGGTTTCTATGTTTTCCTCCGGCATATCCATTTTTTCCCGAATCTGTCTTACCCGGATAACCGCCATATCTGTCACAACCAGAAAACGCGTCACCGGCGCATTTTTGGTATGCCGGGCAAAAAAGGATAAGCAGACCTGCCAGAGCAAGTCCGCCTATCTCACACAATAGCCTCATATTTTTACACGTTTCCCTGCCTTGGCCGACATCCGCTCAAAGTCTCTGCCAATTCATTCCTTATCCCCAAAATAACTCTTCGGCTTGCTGCCCCTGATAAAGATTCCCACGTCCTCTATTTTCTCCGTCACCGGCATATCCGGCAGGGCTGCCAGAATGTCATTCTTATACCGCCCGCTGCCCCTGCAGTCCAGGATAGAGAACACACAGGTATCCGTCTCCCTGCGGATGCCCCGCCCAATTCACTGGCGCAGCTTCATCAGCATCCCCGGTACAATGACCTCTGCCAGATATTCATGGAAATCCTCATGCAATGACTTCTCATATTCCAGCACCGGGTCCGGCACAGGGAAGGGAAGCTTGACCACCACAAGGGAAGAAAGGATATCCCCTGCCAGGTCAATCCCCTCCCCGGCGCTGTCACTGGCAAGCAGTACCCCGTTCCCGCTCTTTCGGAACTCCCGGATGGCCTCCAGTCTCCCCTTTCCCATGGAAAACAGCGGGAAATCCTTTATCCTTTCTGAAAGTTCCTGATAAATCATCTCCATCATCCGGTAGGATGTAAACAGTGCCAGTGTATGCCCATGGCTCTGCCGGATCAGTCCCTCCAGTCTGTCTGCCACCGCTTTCCGGTATGCGGTTTTCCTGGTGTTGGGAAAGGGCATATCCTCCGGCAGATACAATAAGGCATGGTTCCAGTAATCAAAGGGAGATGCCTTGCTCACAGTCAATATCTGCTTCCGGTTCAGCAAGTCAATCCCTGTCTGGTGCATGTAGCGGCTGAAATCGCCTCCTACGGATAAGGTGGCTGAAGTCAAAAGATACGGTTTCCCGCTGCTCCACAAGTCCTCATGGAGCAGGAAGTCAAGGTTCTTTGGCAGGGTGCAGAGCCTGCAGGCCGTCACTCCTGTATATTCCAGCCAGCAGATAAAGTCCTCATGGTCACAGAATACCGCCAGTTTCTCCTGTTTCTGTCCCAATCTACCGGAAATGCGCCTGTATGCCGTATTCCTGCGGTCGGCGGTATAGAAAAGCACTGACAGGCTCTTTACCACGGCTGACAGTGCTTTTAAGGATAACAGGACGGACGGTGTGAATATGACTTCCATGCTGTTGTTGTCATACCGTATTCCCGCAAATTTTTTTAGATTTTCAAACAGGGCTGTATTCAGCTCCAGCATTTCCTCACACAGAGAAAGCGCCCCTCTCTTCTCCGGTCTGCCCGCCACCGCTCTGATGATGCTGGCCGCCACACGCTCAAGTTCCACATTTTCAAAGCTGATCCCGTACATCTGTCTGGCGGCCTCCGGCAGCTTGTGGGCTTCGTCAAAGATTAAAATGCCATGCTCCGGGAGCAGGCGGTTCCTGCCGCCTTTCCTGCTCAGGATATCTGCCAGTACAAGGTTGTGGTTGGCAATCTGGAAATCTGCCTTCCTCTGGTTGGATCTTCTAAGGAAAGTGCGATAACGGCACACACTGGAAAACCCGCAGGTATTCCGGCAGTTCTCCACACAGATCCGCTCTTTCACATAATCCGTAAGCGGCAGACCATCCAGATCAAGGGAAACAGCTCCCACGAAAAGGGCTGTCAGGATTTCTATCAGCTTTTCATCCTCCGGCCGGTTATTATGGCTGATTGAAGATAAATAAGTCTTTACCCTGCTGTCACAGGCATAATGGTTCTTTCCCTTACGCACTGCAAATGTTAAAGGTTCCTCAATGATACGGTGTTCCAGAAGAATCCCGGAAATCTGGGGGATGTACTCTTCCGTCAATGCTTTCTGCAGGGCAATGGTGGATGTGGAGATTATCACCGGCTGTCCTTCTCCATGAAACAGGCGGTAGATGACCGCCGCTATGAGATAGGCATGGGTTTTCCCTGTCCCCACCCCGGCCTCACATAATGCCACTTTCTCTTTCTCCATGGCTTCCAGCATGGCAAGGGAAAGAGAAAGCTGGCTTTCTCTCAATACCAGTCCGTACTCCGGCAGAATATCACAAAAGATATGGGCAAGCAGTTCACTGGCTCTTGAACCTGCATCCTGCAAAAAAGATATCTCACCCTCTGACTGTGCCGCCATTTTCTCTATGGCCCTGCGGTATCCCGCCTCATTCAGCGGTGTGGGCCTTGAAAACAGCCGCTTTGCTTTTAAAGTATGTAAATCAACCATGCGGTAGCTGTATGCTTTTCCTGTAAAATGCTCCAGCAACACACAGCTTTTCGTAGTCAATACGATTCTTTCATCAGGCCGGAAAATCCCCGCCTCATGTATCCTGTTCCGTATGTCCGCCGTGCAGGCAATCCATTCCTTACTCAATTTTTTAGCCTCCTTTGAATCCTAAAGGAGCGATACATGCATACGGCGGAAAACGGCAAAGGTTGGTTATCTGTTGACA
>CATLBO010000126.1 GCA_949879025.1 uncultured Hungatella sp.
AAAATGTCCGCAGGGAAATGAAACAGTCCAGGCATCCGGAACAAAAGCTGGGACTGTCCAATGTATATGCAAGGCTGCGGATTTTCTTTCATGGCAAAGCGGACATGGAGATTGACAGCATTCCGGGAGAAAAGACTGAGATTTCTATCTTTCTTCCTTATGAACTGTTGTAAGGTTTTTCCAAATATGGCTTGCCATTGCCGGACAGAAAACAGAAAGGACAGGCGTATAGTTCTATGAACGACTATTGTATTTTAATTGCAGATGATGAGCCTATTGAATGTATTGCTTTAGAATTGCTCCTGAAAAATAACTTCCCTAATCTGCGGATTCTTCCCTGCGTATCCAATGGTATTGATTTCGTGGCAAGCGTAGGCCAAAATTGCCCAGATATTGTAATTGTGGATATTAATATGCCTGGCTTAAACGGTCTTGATGCTCTTGATATGGTCCGCAGCCGCTTTCCTGAGATGAAGATCATCATTCATTCCGCCTACAGTGAATTTGAATATGCAAAGAGAGCCTTTTCTCTTAATGTATTTGACTATATGGTTAAGCCAGTGCAAAAACCTGCATTTTTGGACACCATGAAACGGATTCTGGATTCATTGGGAAAAGAACAGCAAAAGAAAACTTCTGAGGAAACCATCCACCAGCTAACAGGTGAGGTTAACCAGCTTGCAGAACATGATATAATGTCCTCTATCATTTTGGGGGAAATCAGCCATCAGACATCCAGGATTTTCCTCCGTTCCTTAAACCAGGAATACTTGGGCGGCTTTCTGGTAACAGTCCGCCATCCTGCCGCCAACGGCGTGTCGCTGTGGAATGCCAGGGCCAGCCAGGAAATCCTTACTTCTGTCAACCAAGTTTGTCTCTGCCTTGGCCTGACTCATTATCAGGACTTTCTTTTGTACCTGATTCCGGGTCCCGGCGTCAGCGAGGGGAACTACAGACAATGGGCTGCCCACCTTCTTGAAAGCCTCCATAAGCCTTTCTCATTCGGGATCAGCTCCTGGAAATTTACTCTTGATGAGCTTCCCGACGCTCAAAAGGAAAGCAGCAGCGTTTTAATCGGCAGGCAGGAGCCTGGCATTTTCTTTTTCGAATATGCAGTCTCTTCCCATACCCAGAATATTTTCCAGGAAGAAGAGGAACATCTGGCCGATCTTCTTGCCGCCGGCAAAACAGAACCATGCTGCAAAGCTATAGAAGGCCTGCTGGAAAAAGCGTGCTCTTTACACATTCCTCTGGCCTCCATGAAGACCTGCAGCGCCTATTTTCTTCTGTACCTTCACAGAGAGATGGCAAAACGCTTTGCTTTTCCCCTGTATGCATCCGGATATATTCCAGGTACCTGGAAAGAAATGTGGAACTGCACTACTTATGAAGAGCTGAATGAAAATCTCTGCCTGATTGTCAGCCATCTTGCAAAGCTTCTGAGCCATCCTATGAATAAGTCCTGGGAGTATGTCTCCAAGGCATTTATCTGTATGAAACAAATGTATTCCCAGGATATTTCTTTAGAAGAGATTGCTGAGTTAGTGGGAATCAGTCCCTTCTATCTCAGCCGGCTGCTGAAGCAGGAGCTGAATGAAACCTTTGTAGAGATTCTGACTAAAGTCCGCATCTCAGAAGCGCTTCTTCTTCTCCAAGACCCGAAAAAGACGATCCGGCAGATCGGCGAGGAGGTGGGGTACAGCAATACCACTTATTTTTATAAAGTATTTAAAAAGCAGACCGGAATGACCATTGGGGAAGTCCGGAGATGCCTGTAACCGAAAAGAAAGGAATAATCATTATGGCAAAAAAATTTTATGCAGTGAAAGCAGGACGAATGCCCGGGATCTATGAAACCTGGGCTGAATGCCAGAAACAGATTCATGGATTTTCCGGGGCTTCTTATAAAAGCTTTCCAACCAAAGAGGAAGCTGCCGCTTTTATAAAAGAAAGCTGCCTAAGACAAAAAGAACTGCCGGAAACTGAGGCTTTTGCTTATGTTGACGGAAGCTATGATTCCAGTACCAAATCTTTTTCTTATGGAATGGTATTTTTTTATCAGAAACAGGAACTGCACTTTTCAGAAAAATTTGGCAACAGCGATTTAGCAGAAATGCGCAATGTTGCTGGTGAAATAAAGGGGGCTGAAGCTGCCATGCAGTTCTGTCTGGATAACCATATAGCAAGCGTTACGATTTATCATGACTATGAAGGAATTGCCAAATGGTGCAATGGAGAATGGGCAGCAAAAAAGCCTGGGACTATTGCATATGCCGATTTTTATGAAAAGGCCGGAAAGAGTGTGGAAATCCGGTTTGTAAAAGTAAAGGGGCATTCCGGGAACAAATACAATGAGCTGGCAGATCATTTGGCTAAACAGGCCCTTGGCATAGGGGAATAGTATGCATCGCTTAATAAAATTAAGCGATGCATACTCCCTTACCTGCTGTCAAGAAATCTTTGTTCTGCTTTTTGCAGCTTACCTGTTCCGCCCGTAAACTTCAATCTGCGTCAATGCCGGAAACGGCGACGGATCATCTGCCTTCACCAGATTGCTCAGTTTCACCCAGGTAATCCCCTTTTTTTCAATTTCAAACACATGGGGCTTCACGCTTTTCTCCATCTTCACCACCTGCCCGCTTCCATCAGAAAAAGAAATGGCTGCCTCCACCCACCAATTATCATGGGGAAAGTCTGCCCGCATATACAGATAAATCTTATCCACATCCACTGCCCTTCCAAAATCCAGCATGAATTCTGCATCATCCTGCATATTGATTCCCCAGGATTCATAGGGCCAGGAGCCGTGAGATTCATTGGCTATCACGCCGTCAATGGCATTGCGCGCCGCAAATACTGCCTCCCCCCGCGTCTCCACATTGGCAGAGGCATGGGGATAGCATCCTATATCGCTATGCTGATCCATTACATTCTTTGCCAGATTGCGGAAGCTTCTGTTTTCATGTTCCATGGCCTTGCGCATGGTGATGTAGTGCCTTTCTCCGGTAAAACTGGCTGGATTATAGGAAACCTTTTTCTCCTCAAACGGTATGACATACTCCACCGTATTTCTTACCAGGTATACATAAGCCTCATCCATCGCTCCGTCCACTCGGATTACATAGTAGGTATCCTTTTCATCCGACTCAAACAAGATCCTGTCACCTGGTTCATATATTCCCTTATAAACCAGAAGAACCTGATCTTCATTTTCAACCCCGCTCTTTTTCTCCCCTTGGCCATTTAAAACCGTAATCCCTAATTTTGCCATCCGCTCTCCTCCTAATAAACTGTATGGACATCTGCTGCAGCGCCTGCGCCCAAATAATTGTGAGGCTTTGTTTCACAGCCTTTCCTTCCATATCGTTGTGTTCTTCTATCATGCACCAGAAACCTAAAAATGTCCAGATTCTTTTTTATCAAATAAATACACTTTTTTACCATTTTGCATAAACTAAAAAATCCCTTAAAACCCGGCATGTCAATACTTCCGGTATTTCAAGAGATTTCTTCATGGAGCATATGGGATTCGAACCCACGGCCTTTTGAATGCCATTCAAACGCGCTCCCAGCTGCGCCAATGCCCCAGCTATATGGCTGACGGCAAATCCGCCGTCTTAGCTACCCAGATAGTCTACCACAAAAAAGTAATTTTGTACAGCCTAATTTTACTTTTTTTGCATTTTTTTATTAAACCGGGTTCATACTATACAGCAGCTGAACCAACAGCCGACAAAAATTATAAAATCAGGAGGTAACAATCGTATGGACAAGTATGTATGTGAGCCTTGTGGCTATATCTACGATCCGGAAGCAGGGGACCCTGACAATGGCATTGCTCCCGGCACTGCATTTGCAGATATCCCTGAAGACTGGGTCTGCCCTATCTGCGGCCTTGGAAAAGACGTGTTTGTAAAAATGTAACCTGTTTTCCTGATGAATGTCCGTCTGAATCCGTAATGGCTTCATACGCTGTTCATAAAAGACTGCCAGCCGGAGCGTGTTCCCGGGATATTCAATGTGAGACCGGACACCTCCGATGCAGCCGCAGGCCACACTCCTCCCGGAACTGGCAGATATGGTTATTATAAACCCGCTGAACCTATTTTACAAGAAAAATGTGACAACTAAAAAATAACAGAGTGTTTTTCATTTCTTGACACATACTACAAAAGAAGATTTTATTTCAGGAGGTGTGTCACATTGAAGAAAAACAGATCCCGCAGATTCCTGCTGTGGACTTTTTTTTCCGCCGTTTTGTCATTTGCAGGTTTTTTCTGCTATTATATGGAAAGGGTAATCCCTGACCGAATCAATATTATCCGGGAGCAAGAAGAGATTGTCCGTTTTCCTCTTCCTCTTCACGCCACCCTTCAAAGCGAAAGCGAGGAGGTGGTTCTTGGCAATGGCTCCAACATCCCTCAGGAACAGATTACCATCACCCGCTCCCAGCAATTCAGCCTCTACGGGAAATCAGAAGGCAGCTACTTATTGTCCCTGGATCTGTTCGGACTCATTCACTTTAAAGAAATCCAGGTAGATGTGGTAAATACTCAGTATGCCATTCCCTGTGGTGCGCCGGTGGGTATTTATCTGAAATCCAATGGCATCATGGTCATTGGTACAGGAGAAATTACTGATCAAAACGGTAATCCTGCAGAACCTGCCGCCGGCATATTAAAATCCGGCGATTACATTCAGTCCATTAATGGTCAGGCACTGGAAACCAAGGAAGAATTAGCGGAAGCTGTTGCCAGCCTTGATGCCAGCAGCGCAGTTCTGACTATACGCCGCAATGAGGAGATCATGGATGTAAACGTTGATCCTGTCGTTGCACAGGACGGAACAAAGAAACTGGGCGTATGGGTCAGAAGCGACACACAAGGCATTGGCACTCTTACGTATCTGGATTTAAACGGTAAATTCGGTGCTCTTGGCCACGGAATCAGTGACAGTGATACAGGCGAAGTAGTACAGATCTCCCAAGGAGCTCTGTATGACACGGAAATTGTAGGCATTGAAAAAGGTTCCATTGGTAATCCAGGCGTCATGTCCGGCGTTATTTACTACGGACCTGGATCTGTTCTGGGAGAAATAAATGCCAACTCTGAGGTGGGAATTTTTGGAACTGCCAATGAAAAATTCCGTGCAGCCATAAATATGCAGCCTTTGGAGATCGGATACCGCCAAGATGTAAAAAAAGGCCCTGCTGTTATCCGCAGCGGGATCTCAGGGGAAATAAAAGATTATCAGATTGAGATACAGAAAGTGGATTACTCCACTTCTCACCAAAATAAAAGCTTGGTTATCCAGGTAACCGATCCCCAGCTGCTGGCGCTGACAGGCGGCATTGTCCAGGGAATGAGCGGAAGCCCTATTATACAGGATGGCAGGCTTATTGGAGCCGTAACTCATGTATTTATACAGGACAGTACCAGAGGCTATGGAATTTTTGTTGAAAATATGCTGCAGCATTAGCTGAAACTTGGCAGGGATGTTTTTTATAAAATCATTCCTGCCAATAATGGGTTAACCCAAACTTCCAAAAAACTGCCTCCTATCACAAGGATTGCTGTCAGCATCCAGATTCGCACCTTTTTTAAATCTTCTTGTTCCTTGACGACAGCAGCAAAAATCGCCCACACCATCAGATAACAAAGCCCTTGAGGAAGCACCGATCCAAGCCAATACCCCAGCCCTATCCACCCCTTTTCCAATGTAAACACGGTTATCATCAATGCCACAGCGATTCCCGCTCCGAAAGAAAGAAGCAGATAGCCTGGAACTGCTATGGGCGTCATGGTCAGCATCCCCCCAAATCCAGCCTCCAATAGCCGCTGTCTTAATACATATCTCCACAGCTGCCTCTGTTCCTGGCTGCTTAGATTTCTTCCTGCCTCATAAATCCCTTCAAAATAACCAATCTGCTTAAGCAGTTCCCTGCCCAGCAGATTGGCCCACACAGTTCCCACCAGAATCCCGCCCATAATTGACATAAGCCAAAGATTCCAGAAAGAAATCCTTTTTAATCTTCTCATTGTATCACGCCCTGTCCGCTGTTGTCACAATATATGCCAGAGCTGTGAATTGTATGCCACTATCTATGTTCCGTATTGCTGCCGTATTTCACTGCATAAGCAGTAATGGCTGCCACTGTCTTGGCATCCGTCATCTTACCGCTGTAAATCAAATCCAACAGATCATTCAGCTCCCAGGCCTCCACATCAATGACTTCATCCTCGTCCAGATGCTGGTGGGAAGGAATCAGATTCTTTGCTATAAAAATGTCAATGGCCTCGTCACAAAATGCCACAGTGGTATTTACACTCATCAGGTATTCCATCTGCTCTGTCCGATACCCGGTTTCCTCCTCCAATTCCCTGTAAGCGCACTCAATTTTCGGCTCATCAGGCGCATCCAGTTTTCCTGCTGGAATTTCTAATGTATCTCTGTCCAGGGCATTACGGTACTGCCGAACCATCAGAATCTTCCCATCATCTGTCACCGGAAGCACTGCCGCCGCCCCATCATGGTGAATGAAATCCCAGTGGGCCTCATGCCCATTGGCAAGAACCGTATCTTCGTAAATCTTTAAAATAGTGCCCTGATAACGAAGCTGCCTCTTTAACCGAATTACACTGTCTGCCATATTCTGAATTCTCCTTTTTCATCTTTTTTTAACTGTTCTTTAAAACGCTTATCTGCCTCTGGCAGCTCCCTTTTTTGCCCCAGCTCCTCGTCTCCCCGATTCCCGGTTTTGGCACCCATATAAATAGGGATGCTGCACCCTTGGAAACAAGCCTTCGTCTACTGGAGCCATGCGCCTGTTGAATCCACCCTTTTTCCGCTTCCGTCATCTATCATCTTGCTTACCTGCATGTCCCCGTTTACTGGGTCGCAGTAATAAGACTTTCCGTTCCAGTCAATCCATCCTGTTACCATATATCCTGCTGAATTGAAATAATACCACTTATTATCAATAAGCTGCCAATTGTTAACGGTATAACTGTTGTCCCCATTGCGGTACCACCAACCGGTTCCGTCCTGAATCCATCCGTACTGATCCGGCCTGTAATTTTCAATGGTCACCTGTCCTGGTTCCGTCGCTCCCTCTGGGATCAGGCTGCCATACTGATCCCGTTGCCGCTCTGCTGCCGCCTGATCTATATAGGATGTCTGCGGTGATTCTATCCACTGGCTTTTTGTCTCTTCCACCCGCTTGTTTACAGCTCTTACTCGATAACCATAGGTTCCCTCTTTCCGCATCTGACTGCCAAAATCAAACCTGGGCTCCTGGACTTTTTGCGTTTCACCCACCCCCTTTCCGTCACGGAACAGGCGAACCTCATAGTACCCGGCATTTTCTACTTTGTTCCAGGCCGCCACTGTGGCTGACTCCCATCCTACCTGCGAAAATTCGCCCAAAGTCTCCGCCATAGAAGGAAGCATCACCGTCACTTCAAGAATATAAGGGTTATCCAGCCTGGCACTTACATAAGTTCCTCCTTTAATGGTTATATCAGTCCTTTTTAAAGAAAAATAACTTCCGTCTTCCGCATGAAGATAAATGCTCAGTTTAGGTATGGTATCTCCTTCCCACTTGTCAGCCTCATTAAGGATCTGCATATCCTCCACTGTACATTTTCCCTTTTTTACCGTAATTTCGAAATCATCTTCCCTGCAGTCTGCTCCTATAGCCAATTCGCTGTCAATCTCCAGTGTAACCGTAGAAATATTGGCGGCTGCCTGGCACTGGATGGGACATATCCCTGCTATGGCCAGAACCGAAACCAGCAATGCGATTGTCTTTCTCATACCATTACACCATCCTTTCTTCCATATGTTAACTCTAGCCCTTACATTTCCCACTGTCAATATAATTTTTCTTACAAATCACCCTATATTGTCGGAAAGCGTTCCTGACTCCCAAAGCTATCCTGATTTTCGGACTGCAAAGCTATCCATAAAAAAAGAGGCCTTGCATCGCACAGAGCCTCTTTCTTTTCCTATTTTGCATACTCGGTAACTCTGGATTCACGAATCACATTGACACGTATCTGGCCCGGATATTCCATAGATTCCTCGATCTTCTTGGAAATATCCCTTGCCAGCAAGATCATGTCATCATCATTAATCTGTTCCGGAACCACCATAACCCGCACTTCACGTCCTGCCTGGATTGCAAATGACTTATCTACTCCCTTAAAGGAGTCGGTAATCTCCTCTAACTGCTTCAGTCTGTTTGTATATGTCTCCAGGGTCTCTCTCCTGGCACCCGGCCTTGCAGCTGATATGGTATCTGCTGCCTGGACGATGCAGGAAATCAGACTCTCCGGCTCAACATCGCCATGGTGGGATTCTACTGCGTTAATAACCGTTGCAGATTCCTTATACTTTCTACACAGCTCTGCCCCCAGCTTTACATGGGAACCTTCCACCTCATGGTCAATGGATTTACCAATGTCATGTAATAAACCGGCACGCTTAGCCATACGGATGTCAGCACCGACTTCCGCTGCCAGCAGCCCTGCCAGCTGGGCCACTTCTATGGAATGCTTCAAAGCATTCTGCCCATAGCTGGTTCTGAATCTCATCTTGCCCAGAAGTTTTACCAGTTCTGGATGGATACCATGGATGCCAACCTCCAATGTGGCAGCCTCGCCATCCTCCCGCATATTGATCTCTACTTCCTTCTGTGCCTTTTCTACCATCTCTTCGATTCTGGCAGGATGGATACGTCCATCCACAATCAAACGCTCCAAGGCAATTCTTGCCACTTCTCTCCTAATCGGGTCAAATCCCGACAGTACCACCGCCTCTGGAGTATCATCAATGATCAGTTCCACGCCAGTCATTGTCTCCAGGGTGCGGATGTTTCGGCCTTCACGGCCGATAATGCGTCCTTTCATCTCATCGTTTGGCAGCTGTACTACAGAAACCGTGGTTTCCGCCACATGATCCGCCGCACATCTCTGAATCGCTGTGACCACGTACTCTCTGGCTTTCTTCTCCGCCTCTTCTTTGGCTCTGTTCTCCATCTCTTTGATCATCTTGGCCGTATCATGCTTCACATCGTCTTCCACGGATTTTAATAAGTACTCTTTTGCCTGCTCCGAAGTCAGTCCGGAGATTCTTTCCAGTTCCTGCTGCCGCTTGTCCAAAAGCTCATCGGCTGATGTCAGCTTCCTGCTTAAGTTCTCCTCACGGGCTGCTAGGCTTGTCTCTCTGCGTTCCAGGGTTTCGGACTTTTTGTCCAGGTTCTCTTCTTTGTTCAGCACACGTCTTTCATACCTTTGAAGCT
>CATLBO010000127.1 GCA_949879025.1 uncultured Hungatella sp.
TGTTAAGTAATAAATAAGTTTTATATTTTGGTAAATAAGAGCCATAATTTAAAAAATAAGTTGTATAATTGTCAAAAATACAGAATTTAAAAATAAGTCCTATAATTTGATTGATACTTTGATAAATAAGATTTATAATTGAATCAAAGGTGGTGATCCAATGGCAAAGAGGAAACGCGCATGGAACAAAGAAAAATACCACAGATATTTATCAGAAGGAAGGGGCCAGGGCACTGCGTCAGAATACAAACCCTGGATTTATATCCATGATTTCTCTTCCATTGGCATTGTGTCGCGCGTAAAGGGGAAGACGACGGGAAGAATCCACCACCTGCTATCCAACCAGGAACTATGTTATTTTTATCTGCTGGATTGGTCAGAAAAAACAATGGACATCCGGGAGCAATTTCCGCTGTCAGAGCTAGAGGAAGCCATAAAAATCGCTGACAGTCTGGGAATTCGCTATCCTTATGACAGGAAAAGTGGATTCCCTTATGTCCTTACCAGCGATTTCCTGATCACAACCAGGCAGGGGACTATCGCCCGGTCTGTGAAACTGGCAAAGGATCTGGACAACCCCAGGGTATGTGAAAAGCTGGAGATTGAAAGGCGGTATTGGAAAAACAGGGGCATTGAGTGGCGTCTTGTGACAGAAAACCAGATTTCCAGGGCAAAAGCCAGGAATATAGAATGGCTTTTCTCTGGAAGTCCGTTGGAAGAGCTTATCTGCAGGGACGAAAAAAGAAACCAAAGCATGGAATATTTTTTGTACCTGTATAGAGATGGAGAAATAAGATTCCCAGATATGTTGAGAGAAGTGGAACACAATTTTGATTTAGAAGAAGGGACAGGAATCTGTATTTTTAAAGCACTGGTCATAAACAGGGAGATCATTTTGAAAATGGAAAAACCGATCAATTTATCGGAGCCAAGGGAGAAGGATGGATTATGGCGCAGGAAATCTATGTAAACGAGATAATCAGGGATGTCGTACACGAAAAAACATACCGTGTGCTGTGGATATCCATGCCAGTTTCATTTTTATATTGGATTTCCCTGGACAATGCCGAAAGGATTCCCAAGAAGTTAGATGTTGAGGAAGTCAGGGCAGGATTGGAGTCAGGAGACTACGTTGCATCGGGAGAAACGGAAAATTCTCTGATAGTTGAAGATGAACTGGCTGATGAAGCAAAAATGCACCGGGACAGAATCTGGAACATGCTGAAAGATGCATTGGAAAAGGAGCCTGACATTTATGAACCGAAACCAAGGGCGGCATTGCTGCGTATGGTAGCCCAGGAAAACGGTATGAAGGCAAACAACCTTTACCCATACCTTGCAAAGTACTGGAAACGTGGGAAAACACCAAATGCCTTCCTGCCGGATTACCGTAACTGTGGCAGGAGCCGTGACTACCAAAAAGGAGGGTATAAAAGGCTGGGACGTCCTCCCCAAAACGGTCATGGGTTTGGAAAAGTGCTGAAGGAAGATGATTTCCATAATTTTGATAAGGCAGTCCGTAAGTATTACCTCACGAGGAAAGAAATGACCTTCCGGTCAGTTTATGAAAGACTCTTGGCGGATTTCTACACGGTAGAAGTAACCAAGGAACATGGGGTATCGTCCCTGCAGCTGCTCCAAGAAGATGAAATACCATCTATTTCCCAGTTCCGCTACTGGTATCAGAAGAACAAAAATCTGAAAACTGAGATACAGAAAAGGAAAGGCGACACGAAATATAACCTTACAAGCCGCAGCATCTTTGGGAAATCGGATTATGGGCTGATGGGGCCAGGCTCACAGTACCAGATAGATGCCACTGTCGGAGATATTTACCTTGTGTCGCAATTTGACCGGTCAAATATCATCGGCAGGCCGGTCATGTACTTTGTCATTGATGCCTTCAGCCGTATGGTCACCGGGATGTATGTGGGACTGGAAGGGCCATCGTGGGTTGGCGCGATGATGGCGATTGCCAATGCGGCATCAGATAAGACGGCATACTGCCGTGAATATGGAATCAGCATTACAGAGGAAGAATGGCCATGCCATCACATCCCTTCCGCTATCCTCGGTGACCGTGGCGAGATGGAAAGCCGGAATGCGGATAACCTTGTTTCTATGCTGGGCATCCGCATAGAGAATACCCCTCCCTACCGTGCTGATTTGAAGGGTATCATAGAGCAGCACTTTCGGACGGTCAATGCCAATGCCACTGTCATGCTGCCGGGGCGGGTAAAACCGGACATGGCAGAGAGGGGCGGGAAGGATTACCGGCTGGATGCAAAGCTGGATATCCGCCAGTTTACGGCAGTCATCATTAAGTGCATCCTTTATTACAATAACAGCCATTATATGGATTCATTTGAGAAAAGCAGGCAGATGATGGAGGCAGGGGTTGAGGCAATCCCGGTAAAGCTGTGGAATTGGGGGATACGCTACTGCTCTGGAGCTTTGCGGGTCATGCCAGAGGAAAAAGTCCGTCTGGCCCTGATGCCGACAGATAATGCAACTGCCACCAGCCAGGGATTAAGGTTTAAGGGGCTTTATTACAGTAGCAAAGAACTGGCTGATGGGTTATGGTTTGAAAAGGCACGGTCAAAAGGCAGCTACCGTGTTAAGGTTTCGTATGACCCGAGGGATATGGGGGAGATATATGCCTGGGATAAAGCAGACGGGACTCCTATCCTGTGTTCTTTATTGGACTGGGAGGGGAAGTATTCTGGAAAGCAGCTTGGCGAAATCCAGTATGAGCATGAGAAAGAGAAAATGCAAAAGAAACGGCACCAGGCCAAGGAAACGGAAGCCAAGATAAACCTGGGGAAGGAAATAGATTCCATTATTGAAGAAGCTGAGCAGATGGCAGATCCGGCAGATGGCCGTTCCAAAACGGAGCGCCTGTCGGGGATGAAACAGAACCGGAGAGATGAAAGGGAATACCTCAAGAAAAAGGAAGCATTTACTGGAGGCAATAAGGAGTCCAATGAGCTACAATGCCGCCAAAGCACCGAAGAGGTTTCCCCAGTCCTGCAGATGATCAAACGGAAGATGGAAGGACGGATTAAGGATGAATCATTATATGGAAAAGGCACGCTACCTGGAACAGGTGATACCGGAGTACCAGGGGAACCCCATGATTGAAGCATTGCCGGAAATATGGGCGGGCGATACTGTGGAGGAAATGCTCTCGGAAGAGGCGCCGCACCATGACGGGGAGCGTATGCTGGATGCCCGGTACCGTATGCACTGCATCCAACGCCTGTTCCATTATTTCCAGCCACTGGAGCAGCACATTGATATAGAACAACGTATCTCCCGCTGCATCCGCCAGGGATACCTGAACCGGAATCCCTGCACGAAAGAATATGCAAGGATCCTTGCTGACGGATATGAGGCACTGTCAGGGAGACGTGGTTATCAGTTCATACAGGGATTCCGCCCAAACGCCTCCGGGTTTACTATTATCGGGATGTCCGGCGTTGGGAAAAGCACTGCCGTAGAAAAGATCCTTTCCCTGTACCCACAGTGTATCAGCCATGACAGCTACCATGGGCAGCCATTGGTGCTGACACAGATCGTATGGCTGAAGCTTGACTGTCCGCATGACGGTTCCATAAAAGGCTTATGTTTCCAGTTTTTTGAGGCAATCGACCGGGCGATGGGGACAGATTATTTTCCCAGATATACAAAGTCCCGCTATACCGTGGACGTTTTGATGGTCTTGATGACGCAGCTGGTCAATCTCTATCAAATCGGGATGCTGGTCATAGACGAAATACAGCACCTGAGCCTTGCAAAAGGCGGCGGGTCTGAAAAGATGCTCAATTTCTTTGTCACCCTGGTCAATACCATAGGGATTCCTGTAGTGATGATCGGAACGACAAAGGCGATGTCGATACTCCAAAGTGAGTTCCGGCAGGCCAGACGCGGAAGCGGCCAGGGAGACCTTCTCTGGGACAGGATGCAAAATGATCTGTCATGGGAGATTTTTGTAACTTCCATGTGGAAGCACCAATGGACAAGGAGTAAAATCCCACTGACAGAAGAAATGAAGGATATTTTATATGAAGAGAGCCAGGGGATTATAGACATTGCCGTAAAACTGTATGCGATGGTTCAGATCAAGGCAATCACGGTGGGGAGTGATAACTTTTTGGCAAGGGATTTTCATGCGGCAGCCGCTGAAAAGCTGGGGCTGGTCAAGCCAATGTTGGATGCGCTGCGGACAGGGGATAAGAAAAAAATCCGTCAGTATGGGGATATATCCCCGGTCAGCATAGAGGATTACCTGTCTTCCTATATGTCCATGGCAAAAGATGCCGTACCTGAAAAAGTGCCGGAAGGAAAGATTTCTGTATCAGAGCAGGCAGTTCTTAAGCTGCTGGAGCTGGGGGTGGAGCCAAGAACGGCAAAACGCCTGTCAGGGAGGGCGTTGGCGGCTAAAGGCATCTGCCCAAATGTGGCGGATGTCGTAAAGGAAGCGTACTATCTCTATATAATGGAAGGAAAGGGATCAGAAATGGGTGAAGCAACAGACAATGATGATCTGAGAAAACAGGGCGGGTATGAGGCCATGAAACAGAAAGGGCTGGTAGATGAAACGGAGTGGTGAGCTTGCGGCGGCTGGATTTTTTCCCAACACCTTATCCAGATGAATGTCTTTATAGTATCTTCTGCCGCTATTTTGTGCGGAGTGGGAGCACATCGAATAAAAAGACGGTTTTTGAGTTGTTTGGCGAAGCACAGAGCCTTGCTTCATTTGTGTATCTCCCACGCAGGCTGGAACTGGTTGATGAGTGGGCTGGCACAGGCAGCTTGATTACAAGGGAGTGCCTTGCCGATAGCAACAGCTGTTACGGCTATTTCTCCATTGCTTTTACCGAAAGGATGCTGCGGGAGATGGAGGAAAAAATCGTTACAGGCGGAAGCAACCGCAGCTTGGAGAGACAGATGATCCAGAAATGCAGGAGGAGCCATTGGCCGGAATATTTACGGTACTGCCCGGAATGCACGAAAGAGGACATTGAAAGTTTTGGAGAGGCATACTGGCATAGGCTGCCGCAGCTGCCAGGAGTTGAATACTGCCCTAAGCATGGAAAAGCAATCCAGAATAGCAGCGTGCATTTGAAAGAAACAACGATGCGGTTTTTGTCGGCGTCCCATGCGTTATGTAGGCTGGATGAGAAAGAGGAACCTGGGAGACAGCTGTACAAAGGGAGATATCTTATGATAGCCAAAGACAGTGAATGGCTGCTGGCAAATGGACGGAGGCTGAATGGATGCCGGGAAGTCGCCAGAAAGTATAAAGAGCTGTTTATGGAAAAGGGCCTTACAACAGCGCAGGGAATCCGTTACACGGAACGGATAAAAAGCGAATTTATCAAATATCATGGTGAAGATTTTTTGAACCAGCTTTTCCCAGCCGGGAAAGATCCGCTATACTGGCTGGAGTTTGCCTTTGTGAGTGTGTCAGAGCATCTGCGCCCCCTGCACCATATCCTGCTGATGGAATTCCTGAAAGGATCAGCCGAAGGGTTTTATAAGGCCGCACCGGATAATGAGCCGTATGGGAACGGACCGTGGCCGTGCATCAATAAGCTGTGCCGCCATTATGGAAAAGATGGAGCTGAAAAAATATCTGTCAGCTATCTCAATGGGCAGACAATCGGGCGGTTCTACTGTGCTGAATGCGGCATGAAATACCAACGTTCCCGTCCATGGCAGGCATTTGAGGAATACGCCAGCCATGCAATAAAACTGGATTACGGACATCTATGGTATGATAAACTGAGGAAATGTATTTTAGAGGATAAGCTGTACCCGTCGGATGTTGCAAAAGTTATGAAAAGCACGAAAAAGACAGTAGCAAACCGGGCTGCTGAAATCGGGCTGGACATCAATGTTAACAGCAGGACGCGCATATTTAATAATAACGGAAAGCGAGTCAGCGCAGACAAGTATTACCATGAAAAAGTATCAGAGATCCTGCGGAGCCATCCCGAGCTTACGGCGAAGGAATTGAACGAACTGCTTCCAGGAGCTTATGCATGGTTCAGCAAAAATGATTTCCAGTGGTTAAAGGAGCGCCTGGTAACAGACCGGGAAAAACGTTATTGGGCAGAATGGGAACAGAAACAGCTGGAAAATTTGAAAAATGCCTATTCAATCATCCAAGAAGAAGGAGATCCGAACAGGCGTGTCACGATTGGATGGCTGTGTACAGTTGCCGGATTGAGGGAAAGCGAGATTAAGGGGCGCCTGCACCGTTTTGAGGATATCCGTGCCTTTATAGGTGAAGTAGTTGAGAGTAAAGAAGAATGGCTGGAACGTAGATTTAAGGTAATGGCAGAGAAGAAAAAAGAGTTGGGACAGGAAATCGTTCTTGCAGATATAAGGCGCGGGATGAGGTTAAAGCCTAATACTTACAAGAAGTATGGGCTTTTTATTGATGATTTGTTAAAGGAACTAAATGGATAAGTTTATGACATGGAATAACCGCTAAGCAGGGGGTTAAAGGGATGAATGTGCCGAATTCAAAAATAGAGAATAGGGCTCTGAATGCACTGGAAAACATAATAGATGCCCATAATACAATGTCACATCAATTTAATTCTTTAGATAAGGAAATGAGTTGGGATGGTTCTATTCTGATATTTAAAGATAATGAAGGAAGTACTGACAAGGCTAATTTTGATGATGAGGTGCGTGTTCAGATAAAAGGTCACATAGATAATCCGGCGAAAAACAAAAGCGGAAAATTGGAGTATTTAGGCAGACAGAGGATAACATATCCTGTTGACCTGATTGATTTAAAGATATACTCCAAAGGAGGCGGGGTCATATATTTTGAAATATTTATGTCACCGGATGGTAAAGAAAAGGAAGTGTTTTACGCATCTCTGTATCCCTCCGTATTAAAGAAATACATTGATGAAAAAGAAGAAAAACTTGCAAAAAAGAAAACACGACCGAAAAATCCCACCTTGAGCATTGTTTTTACAAGGCTGGAGGACAATGCGGATGTTTTGTACAAAATCGTGAAGCAGTTCAGTATTGAGAAAAGGAAACAGGGAACGGGTGAAGTCGCCCTTGTAAAAGACATGATCATGCTCAAAGATATGGACAAGGTTAAATCCATTTCCGCTACCGCTGTTGGAATTGATGATGAGATCGGACTATTAAAAAGATTTGCTGCTGGTGATATATGCTTTTATGGAAAGACGGAAGGGAATCCTTATGAAAGGCCTATAGAATGGGCAAAAGATGCTAAGTTTATTATTCGGAAAGATGTGGCGCAGTCTATTTCTATAGAGGATACGATGTATTATGAGAAATATGAAGTTGAGGGGACCTCAGATGGTGAACTTGCGCTGATTCCCAGTCCAAATCTGCGGATTGATTTAAGTAATGGAAAGTTTAATTTTAAGTGTAAAACAAGTATTAAAGAGTTAAAACGGGATGCGGAGTTTTTACTGGGAGCCATGAATGCTACAGCATTTAAAATCAACAACACTAATTTCCCATATGCGAATCCTGCAATGCCCAAAGAACTTGAAAATGAATTGAAATTTTATCTGGATTTAGATGAAGTCCTTTCTATGATAGAATTAGATTTTGATAAACCATTAAAAGATGCAGGCGAAAAAGAATTGAGACAGTTAGCCGATTTGGTGCGCATGAAAAGGGGACTAAAAAATAACCTTCTGACAGAAAAATATCATACATACAACTGGATGCTCGGCGACAGGTATGTTCCCGTCATCGTAATCCGGCATGATAGTGATGAAGAAAATGATTTATGTAACGCTATCTATACGAGAAATATCAGGACGTCAACATCAAACGGAGAGGAAAAATATTTTAAGATTCCACTTTTTGAGCATGTGGACACACATGTCATCAAAAACCTTTACCGATATGATTATGGGTGGTTAAAGGAACAGATAGATGGTGCGGATGTCAATGAATACACAGCAGAGTATTTAAACCAGGCTGCATTAAAACTAATTTCGATTTTTGATGAGAATAAAGACGGTAAAGCATTAGAATTGGCGCAGTACCAATTTGACAAGATAGAGGAATTGGAGAAAGATAAACCGTATTTTATAATCAATGTTTTGCAGCTAAAAAAACGTAGAGAAGGTCTTGCAGAGCAGGATATCGAGAAACTAAGAGAGGTTGCTGCAACTTCTGATTTACAGACATCTTTTGGGGCGAATGTATTACTGGGAGATAACGATAAGGCAAAACAGGAATTTGAAAAGATAGATAAGGAAACACAGGAATTTATAAAAGAATACCCTATCTATTATTTGTATGCATCACAATCATAAGAAATATAGGGAGGAAAAAGGCATGGGAGCATATGAAATCAAGCCAGATATTTTAGAAAGTTTGTGTGGAGAGATTGTTGCGATAAATAAAGTGCTAATGGATGGGGTAATAGAAAGCGGGGACAATATTTTATTTTCGCCGGAATACATAAAATTTTCTTTTTCGAAGCATCTCTTGGAAGACATTAATTTTCTTACAACACTAAGCGGTGAAGAAATATTTAAACCAAGGCATGCTTATATGATACTGCGTGATATGGTCGAACAAGTCATAGAATTTATTTATCTAATGAAGCATCCTGATCTGATTGCTGAATTTATGGGTGACAAGATTGACAATAGTAAGATTACAGCTAACACGCCCGTAAAGAGTACGCATAGGCTGGGGAATGAACGGTACTCTGGCGGAAGGAAAAGTGTATCAGAAATGGCCAGAGACATCGGCGAAAAGAATTTATCTGAAAAGCAGCCTGCTTTATATGACATATATCAGCTTTTGTCAGAGGAGTGCCACAATTCGTATTTCTTTTCAAACCTAGACAACCTTGGTGAAACAGAAAACGGAGAGGAAAAACTGGCTATGACGGAAGAACAGGCTCAATATCTTATGATAATCATTGAAAGGTTTATGGATGTTTACCGACAGTGATTGCGCAAAGGAGAATAAATCTGGTAAAAGATAAAAGTAAAATATTTCTGAATAATACTTTTTTAATGAGTGTGGAGATTTGAGTTTAAGCATGTGAATTGTATGGTTTGTAAGACGCCTGTAATAAAATCCCGGGTAAGATAAAATGTAAAACAACATATTTTTTGTATAAGATGCGATTACCGTAAAAAGTGATGGCATCTTTTTTATGTGAAGGAGGTGATGCCGTTGAACGTTTTGGCAATTTAGTATGAAACTTATTTATGAAAAGGAGGCGCTTAGTATTGAACTTATTTTGAAAGGAACA
>CATLBO010000128.1 GCA_949879025.1 uncultured Hungatella sp.
CGGGGAAATCTCCGATTTTGAAGATCATTACCGGAGTTTTATCTCCCACTACAGGGACCGTGGAGGTGAAAGGGAATATTTCGGCCCTTCTGGAACTGGGGGCCGGGTTTAATTCCGACTATACAGGGATTGAAAATATCTATATGAACGGCACCATGATGGGGTTTTCAAAGAAAGAGATGGACGGAAAGCTTCAGGATATTCTGGACTTTGCGGATATAGGTGACTTTGTCTATCAGCCGGTAAAGACTTATTCCAGCGGTATGTTTGTGCGGCTGGCTTTTGCATTGGCGATTAATGTGGAGCCGGAGATTTTGATCGTGGATGAGGCCCTGTCTGTGGGGGATGTTTTTTTTCAGTCTAAGTGCTACAGGCGGATGGAAGAGATCCGCGGGAAAGGCACAACCATTCTAATGGTGACCCATGACATGGGAAGCATTATCAAATACTGCCATAAGGTGGTGCTTCTGAATAAAGGTAATTTTGTGGCAGAAGGCTCTCCGGGGCACATGGTGGATCTGTATAAAAAGATTCTTGCCAACCAGATGGACTCTCTGAAAGAGGAACTGGAGGAGATGAATGATTTCTCCGGGGAGAATGCCAAGGAAAACGGATCAAAAAGGGACAGGACAGGCGGGCTGATGAAGGATAAACTGACCATTAACAGCAGCCGGACAGAATATGGGGACGGACGGGCAGAGATTTATGATCTGGGACTTTTGGATGAGCGGGGGAATATAACAAATCTTTTGCTGAAAGGCGAGAATTTTACCATAAAGGAAAAAATACGTTTTCATGCAGCTATTCAGGCGCCTATTTTTACGTATACTATTAAGGACAAGAAGGGAACAGAACTTAGCGGGACCAATACCATGTTCGAAGGAGCAGATATCAGGCCAGTAAAAAGCGGAGATGAATATGAGGTTTCTTTTACTCAGAAAATGATGCTTCAGGGAGGTGAGTATCTGCTGTCCATGAGCTGTACAGGGTTTGAGATGGGGGAACATGTGGTCTATCACAGGTTGTACGACGTGGCTAATATTACGGTTATATCCAATAAGAATACTGTAGGAATTTATGATATGGAGTCAGTGGTGGAGGCTGAGAAGATTGAGGCAGGAAGCTCAGGGAGCTAAATAAAGGATTTATATTGTCCGGTATGGAGGAAAGATGAGCAAAGACAGCAGGGAAAGCAAAGATATCAGCAGAGAGCTGATACGGATCTTGAAAACTTATAAAGGGGATAGGAAGCAGGCGTTAAAGGAACATGTAAGGCTTGACTATTTGTATGCCCTTTCGGATCAGAGAGAGAATCTGATGGAGTGGTATCCTTTCCGGGCTGATGCATGTTTGCTGGAGGTGGGGTCCGGTTACGGCGCTTTGACAGGGGTTTACAGCCGGAAGACGGCTCATGTGGATGTGCTGGACAGTTTGGAAGAGAATCTGGAGGTAAACTGCCTGCGCCACAGAGAACTGGCAGGGCTGCAAAACATCAGCTATTATAAGGGAGAAATATGCAGCTATGCCCTGCAGGACGGAAGTATAAAAGAAGTTTTTGCAAAAGAGAATGCGGTTTCCGCAAAAAAGTATGATTATATCGTATTTGCAGGTACTTTAGGGGAGAATGCCAAGGAGGAGATACGGGCTGCGAAAGCGCTGCTGAAGCCAGAGGGAGAACTGCTTGTGGCGGCCTGCAATCCTTTTGGGCTGAAATACTGGGCCGGAGCGCAAAAGGATGCATACAGCTTTTCCAAATCTGCTCTTATTAGGCTTTTGTCAGATCAGGACAGGGGACGGGATGTGAAGTTCTACTATCCTATGCCGGATTACCGCATTCCCGTAACGATTTTTTCTGATGATTATCTTCCGGGAAAAGGGGATTTGACAGATACGGTAACTGCCTATGACTATCCGCCATATCTGGCCCTTGATATAGGTGCATCCTATGATGCTGTGTGTGAGGATGGGCAGTTTGACCGTTATGCAAACGCATATTTGGCAATCTGGCGTCAAAGAGGGGATCTTGGGGATGAAGAAAGGGCTGAATATATAAAATATAACCGCACCAGGAAAGAAGCGTTTCAGATTAAGACGGTAATTTTCGGAAAGCCAAGACGAGTAGCCAAGACCGCTTTGGCGGCAGACGGAGCGGAGCATATTGCTTCTTTTAAGAAGAAATGCAGAGGACTCAACAGACAGCACCTGAATCTTAGATTTGCTATGCCTGACACTATGGACGGCATTGCAGGGTTCCCTTATATTGAAGGCCATACATTGTCAGAACAGCTGGGGGAAGCAGTCCGAGACGGGAAGGCGCCTGTTGATACGGTGAAAGAAGCCATGGAGACCATGCTTGCGGCAGACCCGTCCTGCCTTCAGCCTTTCCAGGTAACGCCTGAGTTTATCCAGGTGTTTGGTGAGATGCCTCTTAAGGCGCTGGAAGGCGGCGTGAGCCTTCAGGTTTCCAATATTGATATGCTTTTTGAAAATATTCTTCTGGGGGAGGAAACATACTGTCTGGATTATGAGTGGGTGTTTTTCTTTCCTGTGCCTTTGGAATACGTGAAATATCGGATGCTGTTTTACTTTTTCAGACAGTACCGCAGCCTTTTAACGGCTTATGATCAGGCAGAGGACTGGCTTAGGGAATTCGGCATTACAAAAGAGGCAGCGAGTGTCTATGAAGGCATGGAGAAAAATTTTCAGGCTTATGTCCATGGGGAAAATCAGAAGATTTATCTGGAAAATTATTATGTGAGAACAAAAGCCTTCCGGGAAATGACAAAGGCAGACAGGGAGTTAGAAAGGACGAAAGAGCGTCTGGAGCAGCTTCGGAACCAGTCCCGCATGCAGTTAAAGGAAAGAGATGTGTCTATCCGGAAGATGACAGAAGTTCAGCGGCTGACCCAGAACCATGTGACCAACCTGGAAATTATAATAAAAGATCTGCGGCGGGAAATAGGAGAGATGGCCAAGACTCTGGATTATCTTAACCGGCATGAGGCGCTGATATTTAAAGTAAGAAGGAAGCTGGGAGAAATGTTCAATGCCAGATTTCCGAAAGGGTCCGTGAAGCGGAAAAAGCTGGCTCTTGTAAAAGAGTATGTGCTGCATCCTGTCCGCTCCATAAAACTGTATGGGTCTGAAGAAGGAAAGAATCTGCTGGAAGGCGATTTTGCCATTGGAAGCCAATACCGGGAACACGGAAAACTAAAATTTGCCAGGACAGACAATCCCACGGTGTCTATTATCATTCCCGTTTATAATCAGATTCATTATACGTATGCCTGCCTGGTATCCATATTGGAGCACACGAAAGATGTAGATTATGAAGTGATCATTGCGGATGACGTGTCCACAGACGGGACTGCGAATCTGGAACGATATACAGAGGGACTTATAATCTGCAGAAATACTTCCAATCAGGGATTTCTGCGCAACTGTAATAACGGAGCCAGATCTGCCAGGGGAAAGTATGTGATGTTCCTCAACAATGACACTCAGGTTACAGAAGGATGGCTTAGTTCCCTGGTTAATCTGATAGAATCCGATGCTTCTATTGGCATGACAGGGTCCAAGCTGGTGTATCCTGACGGGCGGCTTCAGGAGGCAGGCGGCATAATTTGGAGCGATGGTTCCGGATGGAATTATGGCCGGCTGGATGATCCGGACAAACCGGAGTACAATTATGTAAAAGATGTTGACTATATTTCCGGTGCGGCGATTCTGCTTCCCAATGCCTTGTGGAAACAGATAGGTGGTTTTGATCAGCGGTTTGCCCCAGCCTACTGCGAGGACTCTGATCTGGCCTTTGCAGTGAGAAAGGCTGGCTATCGGGTGGTATATCAGCCGCTGTCCAAGGTGATTCATTTTGAGGGCATTTCCAATGGAACCGACGTTCAGGGGACAGGGCTGAAACGCTATCAGACAGTGAACAGCCAAAAGCTGAAAGAAAAGTGGGCAGAAGAATTTGCCAGACAGTGCGAGAACAACGGGAATCCTGATCCGTTTAGGGCAAGGGAGAGAAGCATGGGCAAGCCAGTGATCCTTGTGGTGGATCACTATGTGCCCACTTACGACCGGGATGCAGGTTCCAAGACCACATTCCAATATCTAAAAATGTTTTTGAAAATGGGATATTCGGTGAAGTTTTTGGGAGATAACTTCTTGCATGAAGAGCCGTATTCTACAGTACTGCAGCAAATGGGTATTGAGATACTCTATGGGCAGGATTACCAGGCAGGAATCTGGGACTGGTTAAGGAATCATGGCAGTGACATTCAATTTGCATATTTAAACAGACCCCATATTGCATCGAAATATATTGATTATATAAAAGAGAATACAGATATTAAGATCATATATTATGGCCATGACCTGCACTTTTTAAGGGAAGGGCGGGAGTATGAGCTGACGGGGAATCCAGAGAAAAAGCAGTCGTCAGAATATTGGAAATCTGTGGAGATGTCATTAATGTATAAAGCCGCAGTGTCTTATTATCCGTCCTATGTGGAGAGAGATGCCATTAAAGAAATCGATGAGGATATTCCGGTAAAGGACATTGTGGCATATGTATATGATAAGTTCCGGACAGACATTCCAGAGGACTTTGCCAAGAGGGAAGGGATCTTATTTGTAGGAGGCTTTGCCCACCCGCCTAATGCGGATGCAGTTCTCTGGTTTGTAAAAGAAGTCTATCCTCTGATTCGTCTGCAGATGGAAAAGGCCGGTCAGAAGCCTCCTGTCTTTTATGTGGTAGGTTCCAAAGTGACCCAGGAAATCCGGGATTTGGAGCAGCCTGATAATGGAATTGTAATTAAGGGATTTGTCAGCGAGGAGGAACTGGTACGGCTGTATGACACCACCAGAATTGTGGCGGTGCCGCTGAGATACGGCGCCGGAGTCAAAGGGAAGGTGGTGGAGGCGCTGTACAACGGTGCAGCTATTGTGACCACTTCCATCGGAGCAGAAGGGATTTCGGATGCAGAAGAAGTGATGACAGTGGAAGACGAAGCTGCAGCGCTGGCTGCTGCAGTGCTGTGGCTGTACAGCAATCCAAAGGAATGCGAGGAATTAAGCAGAAAAGCCCAGGAGTATGTAAAAGGGCATTACAGCGTGGAGGCGGCCTGGAGCATAGTGGGAGAGGATTTTAGGAAGGATGGCTAAATGTCCTCAAAAGATGCCTTTACGTCTTTAAGCCTATGGTAAAATTGAGCGTAAAAGTCCTGCCGTACGTCATAGGGCGTCAGATAAAACTCTTTAAGAATCACCAGATTAACCTGTTTTGCCCACTGGGGGTCACCTTCTGTCAGCGGTTTCTGAAGGTCTTTCAGGAAATAATGCCAGTCCCGGATAAAGGTTTCATAACATTCAAAGTCTGTCAGGCCGATCCATTTGCGGACCTTTATCTTGGTTCGGTTCTGCTTTCTGCATTCTTTTGTCTGAAGAAAGTAGGAGAAGGAACGGTTTTCATAGAAGCGGCCCAGGGGAAAGAGTCGGCAGAAACCAGGGCGGAAGCTGTGAATGGAACACCGGCCGCTGCCGTTTAAAAACGGACAGCGGCTGGTGCTGTCAACAGCCTTAATATGAGGCAGCACGGCGCCGTCTACGACTCCCAGGTCAATCTGGTGATACAATAAATCGGCAGCAGGCATATGAAGACCTTTTTCCAGGCAATAAATATCAAAAGGGTCCAAAATAATGGTATCAGCCATATCCTGGCAGCAGGCAGAGCAGCCCTGACAGTCGCTGCAGCCGACTTTTACAAGGTCATTGGATGTATATAATTTTCCATCTGAAACTTCATTTAAATCAATATAGCGGTCCATAAAATACTCCGTTTCCATATTATTTATGCTTTACTATATCATAAAAAGCAGGGACAATACAAGACAGATGAAGGTGAAACGGTTTTGAAGGAGAAAATTATGGTAAGAAACATGACTGAAGGAAGCATTCCCAGACATTTGATGGCCTACGCTGTTCCCTTGATTCTCGGCAATTTGTTTCAGCTGACTTACAATGCGGTGGATTCCATCATAGTAGGCCGCTTTATAGGAAAAGAGGCATTGGCAGCGGTGGGTACTGCCAGCCCGGTAATGAACATGATCATTCTGGGGATTTCGGGAATCTGCATTGGGGCATCGGTTCTTATGAGCAATTTTTTCGGAGCCGGGCAGCTAGACATGGTAAAAAAGGAGATGGCTACAACGGCAGTCTTCGGGGTGTACTTTTCCCTGATTGTGGTAGTCCTTGGAATAGCAACCACCAGACCTCTTTTGAAAGCCCTGTATGTGCCGGGGGAAATCCTTGACATTGCTTCTGTTTATCTGAAAATAATTTTTCTGGGTGCGCCGTTTACCTTTTTTTATAATGCCATTGCCTCAGCGCTGAAAAGCGTGGGAGACTCAAAAACACCTTTGAAATTTCTGGCCTTCTGCTCAGTGCTTAATGGGGCGCTGGATATTATTTTTATCGGAGGATTCCGCTTTGGAATTATCTGCTCTGCTGTTACGACAGTCATAGCAGAGGCATTGTCGGCAATTCTGTGCGTTATCTATGTATACCGCCGGATTCCCCAGCTGCAGTTAAGCCCAGGGGAATTTAAAGCGGACAGAGAACTTTTAAAACAGACCCTTCAGTATGGCAGCGTTACAGCGCTTCAGCAGTCCTGCCAGCCCATAGGAAAACTTTTGATCCAAGGTGCTGTCAATCCTATGGGGGTGGACGTGATGGCGGCGTTTAATGCCGTTAATAAAATTGATGCCTATGCGTTTACGCCGGAACAAAGCATTTCCCATGCCATGACCACTTTTGTGGCGCAGAACTCCGGAGCCGGAAAAGAAGAAAGGATTCAGAAGGGGTTCAGAATAGGCATGGCATTGGAGTTTTGTTACTGGATTGTGATCTGCATTGCTGTATTAGCCCTGCGGGTACCGCTTATGAGGCTGTTTGTCACCGGAGATGCGGCGCACATTGTGGCACTGGGCAGCAGTTATTTGGGAATTATGGCATTTTTCTATGTGTTCCCTGGATTTACCAACGGGATGCAGGGATACTTCCGGGGAAAAAAGCGCATGAAGATGACGCTTTTAGGAACATTTATCCAGACCAGCCTGCGGGTTATTTTTGTGTATGTTTTGGTTCCGAAAATGGGGTTAAAAGGTGTGGCTTTTGCATGTGCCATCGGGTGGAGCATGATGCTGGCAGTGGAAATTCCTTATTATTTTTGTACGTTAAAACAACCCCACTGAGCCGCTGGCTACAGACAGAATACTGCTGCGTTCACTCCTATACATAAAATGACGCCTAAAACCGTAGGGAGCAGTATTGCCGCCGCAGTCCATTTAAGGCTGCCGGTTTCTTTTTTTATGGTGAGACAGGTAGTAGAGCAGGGCCAGTGGAACAGGCAGAAAATCAGCATGCAAAGGGCAGTTTTCCAGGTCCATCCATTGGCTGTAAGCAGGGTAAACAAAGCTGCAGAGTCGGTCATTTCCACTAACATCCCGCTTTGAAGGTAAGTCATAAGCATAATGGGGACTACGATCTCATTGGCAGGGAATCCCAGGAGGAAAGCCATAAGGATTACTCCGTCCAATCCAATAAGCCGTCCCAGCGGGTCAAAAAAGCCGGTCAGATGAAGGAGAACGCTTTGTCCTCCGACTGCAGTGTTGGCGAGAACCCATATAATCAGGCCGGCAGGCGCCGCAATAGATATTGCCCGGCCAAGGACGAAAAGCGTCCGGTCTAAAATGGAACGCACCAATACTTTTCCAATCTGGGGGCGGCGGTAAGGCGGCAGCTCCAGGGTGAAAGCAGATGGGATTCCTTTTAAAAGAGTGTGGGACAATACCCAGGAACATGCCAGGGTGGCGGTTATTCCGGCTAAAATAGCGGCTGTCAGCAGCAAGGCAGCGGCTAGAGAACCGGCGAAGCTTCCTTGAATTCCTGTAAGAAAAAACAGGGTAATTAAGGTAAATAAGGTGGGAAACCGGCCGTTGCAGGGAACCAGAGAGTTGGTAAGGATGGCAATAAGGCGCTCTCTGGGAGAATCAATTATACGGCATCCGATGACGCCGGCAGCATTGCATCCAAATCCCATGGCCATGGTCAGGCACTGCTTCCCGCAGGCCCGGCAGCGCTTGAAGGAGCGATCCATGTGAAAGGCGATTCTTGGCAGATATCCCAGATCTTCCAGCAGGGTAAATAAGGGAAAAAAGATGGCCATGGGAGGCAGCATGACAGAAACCACCCAGGCCAGCACCCGGTAGACGCCGTATACCAGCGCCTGGATAAGCAGGCGGGGAACGTTCAAAGCTGTCAGGAGGATATCCAGCTTCCCTTCAAAAGAAAACAGCAGATTCCATAAAAGCTTTGAAGGGTAATTGGCTCCGGCCATGGTCAGCCAGAAGACACCCAGCAGCAGCAAGACCATAATCATGGTTCCGGTAAAGCGCCCAGTGACAATGCGGTCAATGGTTTCTTCCTGTTTCCGGTAATTGGTTCTGGTATAGCGGACGGTTTCCGCCGCTAGGCGTTTGGGCGAGAAATCCAGGCAGTCATAGTTTCCGCGGGTTCCTCCGCATTGGATAATGGCCTGTTTTAACTGGGCCAAATCCCCGGCGCACCGGGCACAGCAGGAGACTACGGGAATCTGCAGCACATCCTTTAAAAGATCAAAATCAATCTCAATTCCCTTTTTCCCTGCTTCATCACATAGATTGATACACAAAACAAGAGGAACCCCATGGTCTTTTACGGATTCCAGGGACAGAATCTGCTTTAAGAGGTGAAGCCCCCGTTCCACACACGTTGCATCGCAGACCACCACAACAGCATCTGCCTCTCCGGAACAGAGGTATTGCCTGGCCACCTCCTCCTCTTTGGAGTGGGTGTTAAGGGAATAGGTGCCTGGAAGGTCCACCAGTATGCAGGCCTTGCCGTCCAGGGTAAATTCACCGCTGGCAGCTTCTACTGTCACGCCTGACCAGTTGGCAGTATGCTGCTTTAAACCTGTAATACCATTGAATATGGTGCTTTTTCCCACATTAGGGTTGCCGGCCAGAGCGACTACCATGTGATAATTATCCATGAAACCCTCCATATATCGATCATAAATCAGCCTTAAGATCACCATATGA
>CATLBO010000129.1 GCA_949879025.1 uncultured Hungatella sp.
TCCATAGCTTCTGGACGCTCTGTGGAAGTACGGATTGATACTGCCGCGAATTTGAAATATGCACTCTCCTCCGGCACCGTTCCGCTATCGGATACAACACAAAAGGCATTCTGCTGCAGCTTGTTATAATCGAAGAATCCTAAAGGCTGATGTTGGATTACCCGATCGTTGAACTTGAAGCCTCTCAGGTCTATATACTTCTTGCTCCTAGGATGGCAGGAATACAGCACCGGCATATCGTATGTCTCAGCCATTGTGTTCACTGCATTCATAAGGGAGAAGAAGTTATTCTCAATATCAATATTCTCTTCCCTGTGAGCAGAAAGCAGAATGTATTTGCCAGCTTCTAAACCAAGCTCCTCCAGAATAGTGCTGTTATTGATACTATCAATACACCCATCCAGCACCTCTGCCATCGGAGATCCAACAACAAATGTATATTCCGGCTTTACACCACTGTCCAGGATATACCTTCTGGCATTCTCGGAATAGCAGAGGTTAATATCACTAGTGACATCCACAATTCTACGAATAACTTCCTCCGGAAGATTCTCATCCTTACAACGATTACCAGCTTCCATGTGGAATACAGGAATCTTCAGTCTCTTTGCCGATATTACAGACAGACATGAATTGGTGTCTCCCAAGACAATGATTGCATCTGGTTTTACCTCCACCATCAGTTCATATGCCTTGGCTATGACATTTCCCATGGTCTGTCCGATATTATCTCCAACCACACCCAAGTAATGGTCTGGAGCACGTAAGCCAAGATCCTTAAAAAAGACCTCATTAAGCGTATAATCGTAGTTCTGCCCCGTATGGACAATGATATGTTCAAAGTACAGATCGCACTTTTTAATTATCTTAGACATCTTGATGATTTCTGGTCGAGTACCCACTATTGTCATCAGACGCAGTTCCTTTGCTGCTCCCATTTTCTATTCTCCCTACAGTTCATAATGCGGATACAGTTCTTTATGATCTCGCATCCAACCTCCGAGTTCCTTCACCATAACTTCATATCCTGGAATCTCATAATCAAATCCATCAAATCTAGTTCTGACCAAGGACTTATCTACAACAAAACGATCAGTCGGATTGATCTCTATCGGCGTTATCCTAATGTATTCATTAAACAGCTTCAGCAATTCGTATTTATTGATTGATCCTGCCGGGACCATATTGTAGAGTCCATGTGCCCGACATTCTGCTGCCTTCTCCATAGTCTTGGCGAGCTGAAGTGTAGTCTGTCCTGTCCATATGGCACCGGTGAAACCATTCACAAAGTCCTTCTGCTGCATGAACCAATTCAAGAGCCCAATTCCTGATGCATTAGTATCAGGTCCTACAATGGAATTTCTAAGGGTGATATTTTTCCCATCCTCGATCTCCCCCATTGCCTTAGATCTGTCATAGAATGTTGTTCCATCAGGTACGGTATCCTCTGTATATCCACCGGTCCTACCAGAAAACACGCAATCCGTACTCATATGTATCACCTGAGTATCTATACCTGCCGTAGCTTTTACTAAAAAGTGCGGAAGATAGCCATTAAGCATTACCGCTGCAGCGTGGTCATTTTCAGCAAACTGGTTTAGCAGTCCGACACAATTGATAATGGAATGGTAACTCCCAGAACATATTGTCTTCTGAAGCAGTTCAAAATCAGTCGCATCGCCAACAACTGTATCCACAAATCTTGACTTTTCTCTGGCATAACCAACGACATCATGACCCTGTTCTTTCAAGTACAGAGATATGATATGTCCCGCCATGCCATTACAGCCTATTATTAAGAACTTCATATCCTACTTACCCCAGTTTGCCAATTCTTGCTGTATATACTCAAGTGTGAGAAGCTTCTCTTTCACTTCTTCAACTGCCATAAGCTTTGTATTATTACTATTGAACTCTGTAAGCGTATTTCTCTCGGAATCTCCCTGTGTGAAGTATTTATCATAATTCAAGCCACGCTTGTCGCAAGGAACTCGATAGAAATTTCCGAGGTCAAATGCATGAGTGCACTCCTCATTCGTCAAAAGTGTCTCAAACATCTTCTCTCCATGACGGATACCGATTACCTTAATCTCATGACCTGGATCAAATAATTCAACTGTAGCTTTGGCAAGAGTCTCTATCGTACAAGCCGGTGCTTTTTGAACTAAGATATCACCTGATTCACCCTTCTCAAACGCAAACAGTACCAACTCCACCGCTTCTGGAAGACTCATAACAAATCGGGTCATATCTGGTGCCGTCAATGTAATAGGCTTACCTTCTCGAATCTGATCAATCCACAGAGGAACGACCGACCCACGAGAGCACAATACATTACCATAGCGAGTACAACAGATTTTAGTCTTCTTGGTAGTCCTGCTCTTCGCCACAATAACCTTTTCCATCATGGCTTTTGAAGTTCCCATAGCGTTTACAGGATACGCAGCCTTGTCTGTGGATAAACAGATAATCGTCTGAACACCTTCATCAATGGCAGCTGTCAGAACATTCTCAGTACCAAGAACATTCGTCTTCACAGCCTCAATCGGGAAGAATTCACAGGAAGGAACCTGCTTGAGAGCTGCTGCATGGAATATGTAATCCACCCCGTGCATAGCGCTCCTTACAGACTGAATGTCTCTCGCATCACCAATATAAAACTGAATCTTATCTGAATATTCCGGGAACTTTGCCTGATATTCATGGCGCATATCATCCTGTTTCTTCTCATCACGGGAGAAAATGCGGATTTCGGCTATATCAGATGAAAGAAAGCCGTTCAACACAGTATTTCCAAATGAACCTGTTCCACCTGTTATCATCAATGTTTTATCTTTAAACATCCCGTTGTTCATCCTACATATGCCTCCATCTTGTCCATCAGCATTTGTTTGTCGAAATTCTCTCTATAAAATCTGATTGCATTCATGGACAGTCTGTCTCTTTCTTCTGGTTCCAAGTTAATAAACTTCTTTATGTTCTCTGCCAAACCTTCAGCATCACCAGAGTCACTTGAAAATCCACAGTCAGCTGTTCTGATGATCTCTTGTACTTCCCCATCTGCAGATACTATAACAGGCATACCGCAAGCCAAACAGGACTGTGTTTTTGCTGGAATGGTCATAGCATATACTTCACTCTTTAACAGAGTAATTAAAGCTGCATCGCACCAGGCAAAGTACTCCGGAATGTTCTCCGCAGGCTGCCTGTCGATAAAGTTAAAATACTCATCCACAGAGGCATCCCTGATATGCCGCTTAAGCTCCTCTTCATAGCGACCACTGCCGATCATATTGAAACGAGCATACAAGCTGGCCTCTTTGAGCAGTTTTGCGGCTCCTACCAATACATCAAGACCTTGTGCTGTTCCGAAATTACCAGCAAAACAAAGATTTACTTTTCCATCGTCTGGAATCGCCAGTGCATCTGCACGTTCGATCTTCTGATAGAACTCTTCCGCATATTGAGGCCAGAATATAAGCTTATCCCTGCTTACTCCACGCTTCTCTATCTTTTCGATAAAACTTTGGGAAGATGTGAAGATATGATCGCATCTCTTATATATGTAGTCCACCATTGCACCAATAGAGCCGAGGAAGATCCTGTTGTGCATATCAAGAACAATTTCCACATTCTCAGGCCACAGATCGGTCACATACAGGTTGCAAGGCACTTTATACTTCTTTGCATACCAAACCCCTACTAAAGCCTGGGTCATTGGTGATACTTCGTAGATGAACACTTCGTCAGCACGAATATTAGTCTTCTTCACCCATTCAAATCCAGATTTCACAAAGGACATATAATTGAGGGACATATTCACAGCCCCTGTCTTTCTCGGCTTTATTGCCAAGCGGATAATGTCCATGCCTTCCCATGTCTCGGTCCTATTATGGTCAAGATCATATCCTTCAAAGAATTCACCTTGTGGATAGTTAGGGATACCTGTGACAACAGTAACCTTATACCCTCGCTTAACCCACTCTTTGCAGATATCGTTGACTCGAAATGTCTCAGGGTAAAAATACTGAGAAATTACAAGGATATGTTTTCTTGTATGTGTCGTTTCTGATCCCTCAGTTCTTTTAATGGATTCGGCAAGCGATACAACTTGATAATTAATGCCGGGGTAAGTGGAAAGACTGTGTGCATAGCAGCTATTGCCAAATGCCATATTTACAAGCCCACCGATCTTACCCGGCATATTGCCGCCTACATAGACAGCAAGTTTCAGAATTCCCATACTTCTTATCTTCCTGCCACTGACCTCTGCTATCTCCTTAACCATGGAACTAGTATTAGTCCACTCAGCATTCTGCGGAATCAGAATAATCGCATTTTCTTCAAATCCTTTAACCAACATCAGTTGGCACAAGAACTCACAGAGATTATCTATATGCAGCATAGACCTCTTATTCTGAACCTCCGGGAATATCGGCAGCTTCTTCGACAATTTTGCTAGAATCGGGTAGTTCCCCTTGCTACCCTTTCCATAGATCATCGGCGGACGTAGAACTACAACCTTAAAGCTATCATCTGCCAGATCTCTCACAGCAACATCTGCTTGGAGCTTAGAGTCTCCATAGAAGTTAGCAGGAGCAGGAACAGTGTGAACATCCACAACCTTTTGAACTCCATATCTAGCGGATTCTCCATAGACGATCATGGAGGACATAAAGATAAATTCCTTAACACCCTCTGCCTTAGCCTTTTCGCATACCTCTACCGCCAGATCTGTGTTTACTACGTAATACTTCTCCTTAGTCGCATCATCTACAGAACCCACGTCTGCATGAGCGATTCCAGCGACATGATATATGATGTCGAACTTAGAAAAGTCTACCTCTCTCCAACTGCCATCAAGCGTATTCACAGCCTCTATGGTGAAATTATCGCCATAATGTTTTGCTGCGTATGCTCTGAAAGACTCACCGATATACGAGCCAGCACCAACAATCAAAACATTCCTGTGGGCGTCGTTATCGACCACGACTTCTTCACCAAAACCGATATGTCCAATCAGTTCTGCACTATTCTTCCCATCCGTATAATAACGACCAATGCGTTTCTTCATCTCTCCTGTGCCGCCCTCTACCACAGAATCATCTGATCCAAACACATGAAGGCTCCCCAGGAAGCACTTGATATCCATTTTCAAGCCCTTCTGAGCAACGTATTCCCCGTCAAGTTTCGCCTTATCAGGGATCTCTATAGCATCTCTGCCATTAATCTGTGCCCATCCCGTCAGACCAGGCTTCACCTCATTCACGCCATACTTGTCTCTTTCTGCCGTCAGAAGATCCTGATTCCAAAGACCAGGACGAGGACCTATAACGCTTATGTTACCGATGAATATATCCCAAATCTGAGGAAGTTCATCCAGGCTATGAGCCCTCAAAAACTTTCCAACTCTTGTAATGTACTGGTCAGGATTCTCCAACATATGAGTCGGAACATCGTGAGGTGTAGACATCTTCATGGATCTGAATTTATGTAATTTGAAGTACTGCTTGTTCTGCCCAAGCCGCTTCTGTGTAAACAGAATAGAACCTGGATCATCAATATATATAGCCGCAGAGATCCCCAAAAGAACCGGAGAAAGCACCACTAAACCACCAAAAGCAAGAACGATATCCATCCCCCTTTTCGCATAATCGAATAACACTGGCTTATACTGGCTCTCTCCCACAGCCTCCAAATGTCCTCTCACACCATCGGCATTTTCAGGATCATTATCATCCTCGATGAATACAACCCGCTTTCCTTCCAGTGGATTCTTCTGCTCTGGAGCGTTCTCATATGTACTTTCCGGCTTTTTCTTCTTCGCCAGCACACTCAATCCTACAAAAGTCGCACCAAGTCCTATTATTTTCCCTAACCTTTTCTTGTCCACATCTATCCACCTATTAATCAAAACTCAGCTCTCTGCCGGTCTGTTTCGCTCCATATTCTTGATATTCCGTCAAACAAATGACACGGGATCCCCCTCCATCCGAATCCCAAACAGCACATTCTCCCGCCGATTAAACAACTCAACCTCCGCCGTCACATATCTGTGTCTTAACCTCTGTCTCGTAATCCTGCCCACATAAGGCTCTAACGCCCCGCTTGCACTCTGCACACAGCCCTCCTCATCCACCCGGACGGTGGACAGGAACATATCATGAGCCAAGTCTTTGCCGCATACATTTTCCAAAAAACAAAGATCCGTCTCCTCAACCGGAGTAAGCCCATCCATCCGGCTTCCTACCAACTGCGGGAACTGCCTCGCCCTCTTAAGCTCGTCCGCTAACTCCTCCGGAAATTCCGTACAGACAAATATATAGCCTGGAAACATATCCTTTCTGCCAAGCAGATAATTCCCCTGGGTACGGAACAACTGCTGTTTTTTCAGAATCCGGACGTCCTGCCACAGTGTATCGCTGACCCTGCCTTCCAGAAGCGCGGCGGCTTTTTGCTCTTTGCCTGGAATTGTACACATTACATACCATCTCCGCTTCATACATCTATCCTTGTTCTCTCCACAATCTTTTTTACTCATACAACCTTCCCCGTTATCTCAAGCCCAGCTAGAATGTAACGATACTCCGGCTTCATATTCATCCCTGGTTCCATCCTCCGCCTATAGCGGCCCGAAGCATCCGGCTTTCCTGCAATCTCAATTCTTGCCAGCCGTTTATGCCTGTCAATCCTGAGGATTCGGTCCTCCATTCCTTTCAGCGGCCCCTCCGTAATCCGCGGCGCACCCTTACAGATAATCCCTCTGGACATTTCCAGATGGCGCTCTTTGCCGCACAGCCTTCCCAGAAATTCTTCCTCATCCTGCCCTACCCGAAGCAGGCAGTCTTTCCATTCCACGATTCCTGTAAAATGAACGCACTGCTTAAGTTCCTTTGTCAAAGCTTCCTCACTTTCGCTTTCCAGAAATATACACTCAGGGAACATAAGCTTTCGTTCCAGATGCCAGATTCCCTCATACCGACGCATCTTGTCATAGGTAAGCACAAACGCGCCATGCAGTACCTTTCTCGGAATATTTTCTTGGCATATTGTTAATAATTTTTGTTCCTCCTGCTTTTTGCAGGACAATAAGTACCAGATTTGAATCCCCTCTTTTCGTTGAGTAGATTACTCTGCGAAAAATTTTGAATGATAACTAATGGAAATTAAATGATTGTTTAATATAAATACAGATTATTTTTGTAATAGAGTTGAATAACCTGACATCTTACTTGCTTTTCATTCGTGATTTTGCACCAAATTTTTACAAAAAGAAATTAAGTATTGATTTATGAGATTGAGATGGTTATAATAATTATGCCGTTTAGACAAAAAATCGCAGAGTAATCTACTCTACGATTTTTAACTAAACAGCTCTATGAGACAGTACACTGGCGGCATACAGACGCCTACTGTTTTATGAAACGTCTAGCTCCACCTTCATATGCAAATCATACATTAGCCTGAGCTCCGTAATTTTTTCCATCATTGGAGAAGCATGGTGGATATCAAGCGCTCTCTGATTTTCCCTCAGCTCCACCGAAAGAAACCTTTCTAAGTGTTTTCGGCAATGCGCCGATGAAACTCCCGGTACTGTTCCTCGCTTAACGTAATCCCCATGCCATGAACGCCATATTTCTTTGCCGCCTCGATTAATAAAAATCCCCACCCGGAGCCAATGTCAAGCAGCGACATTCCTTCCTTAAGGCACAACTTTTTCAGAATGTGCTCCACCTTGTTCACCTGTGCCTGGTAAAGAGAATCGTCCTCATGCTGAAAATAGCCGTAGGAATAGCTCGTGGTTTCGTCCAGCCAGAGCTTATAAAAACCATTTCCGATGTCATAGTGGCTTCGCACTTCCTTCTGCTGATTCTTCTTTGCCGTTGATGGAAATATCCGCTTTTTTATCGCAGATTCATCTGCGGAAAACCTGTCCATCTGCCCTAAAAAATGGTCTAAGGCATAGTACAGAGTTCCATCCATATAAGCCCTCCCCCAAAGCGAGGGAGGTACTAGTGTGCTGTCTGTATTATATTCAGCTAAATTAGTTTTCCTCTATGGGACTAAATTTAGGATAGAGCGACACCAACTTAGTTCTGGCATTGTCAGTAGTGAACTGCCATTGGATACAAGCTGTATGTTCATTGCGCTCCCTCTCCCATGCCGCCAGCTCCTGGCAGAGCAAATCCATGTCCTCAATCCTGCGGGACAGACACTGCCGTGTCATTACATTTAGCTCTATTTCGGCAATGTCCAGCCAACTCCCATGTTTCGGAGTGTAATGGATTTCCAGCTTTTTAGCAATCCTGCGGGCTTCCGGGGCCGGAAATGCCTTGTACAGGGAGGAAAGGGCATGAGTATTCAAGTTGTCCATGACAAGTATGATCTTATTACGGTCAGGATAGCTAACATCCACAAGATACCTGATCTCCTCAGCCCAGTCGATTGCTGTACGGTGTGCACGCACGCTTACATGGCGTACACCTCCCAAAGGCTCTACAAATACAAAAATGCTGCAGGTGCCGTTCCGGACATATTCAGAATCAACTTTCTTGGTGTCCCCTGGCCGCATGGGCAATGGTTCCCTAGCCTCCCCGAACAGTTGGTAAGGCTTTTCATCCATGCATACCACGGGAACTGTTGGATTATAGGGCATCTCATAAATGTCCAGGATATCCTCCATACAGGCTATGAATTCTGCGTTTTCTTTGGGAGGGATGCACCAGTAGGCATTTTTGTGAGGTCGAAGTTCATTTTTTTTAGCGCATGGCGTATGGCATCCTTTCCGACCGGGACATCCAGTTCAACACGGGCTTTTTCTTCTAATAGTCGAAGAGTCCAGCGTGAATGTCCTTCTGGCACAGGCCCACAGGCCATCTGAATGATACGAGCCTCAGTGCGTCCATCCAGTTTCCGCCGTGCGGCACCGGAATTGGGGCTGATATTGTAACGGACAATATTCGTTATGCCATTCGTGACATAAGACTGGACGATATTGGTTATGGTGGCAGGGCAGACTGCATAGCTATGGGCAATCTGGGCATGGGTAAGTCCTGTACCATGGACTTCATCTAGTTCAAGGAGTATCTGACACCGTTTTAAGATCGT